>JAKDMK010000392.1 GCA_030452365.1 Nitrococcus sp. | reverse complement strand
CACCGTGTGCGACCGCGCGTGCCACTACATCCGCCGGCAGCAATGCCCCATCGGATGCGCTCGAATGCGTATGCAGATCGATTGAGCTGCTCAGGTTGTGACCCCAAGCGCGGCGATGATCTTACTGACAAGGCTCGTTGGCGTCTCCGCTATCGGGAAGATGATGGCCTGCTCCTCAGGCGCGGGCTCCTCCAGCGCATCGAATTGGCTCTGGAGCAGGCTTTTGGGCATGAAATGGCCGTGCCGCGCGGTCAGCCGATGGGCGACCAACGTGCGATCACCCTGCAGATAAACGAGACGGACATTGGGCCGATCACCAACGATGATGTCGCGGTAGCGGCGTTTGAGTGCGGAACAGACGATAACGCCGTTGCAGCGCTCCTCGCGCCAGCGGTCGATCTGCGTGGCGATCGCCTGCAGCCAAGGCAAGCGGTCCGTGTCATCGAGCGCAATGCCGCTGTGCATTTTGGCAACGTTCTGCGGCGAGTGAAAATCATCACCATCGGCAAATGCCCAATGCAGCTGCCCCGCCAGCATTGCCGCTACCGTCGTCTTGCCGGAGCCGGAGACACCCATAACGACGACAATGGTTGCAAGTCGTGATCGCCTCTCTGCCTTAATCATCTTGCCTCGTGAGCTCATTCGATCAGAAGAGCCGCCGATTGTTGTTCGAGCGCGCAAAGAAGTAGGGGTTGATGCTAACCTGTCAGCATAATGGGAGGCCGCCCCGTATGCGATTTAACGCCGGCAAATCCAAGGCGAGGTACGATTATGAGCACTGCGATAGGCAAGACCTGCTGGGCCATCGCCGAAGGCTATATCCCACCGGATAGCACGGGCACCACGGCGCAGATGACCAGCCACGAAACGGCATGTATTCTCAACACCACTGATGAGGAGGCCAAGGTCACTATAACGGTCTACTTTAGCGACCGCGAACCCACCGGGCCTTATCAGCTCACCGTCCCCGCCAGGCGAACGCGGCACGTGCGCTTCAACGAGTTGAAAGACCCGGAACCTATTCCCAAGGATACGGATTTTGCCAGCGTAATTAGATCGACTGTGCCGATCGTAGTACAGCACACCCGGTTGGACTCCCGGCAAGCGGAGCTTGCCTTGCTCTCGACGATCGCTTATGCAAGTGAATGATACCGAGCGGAAATAGGGGACAGACCACGATTCTCGAGAAAATCGTGGTTTGCCCCCTATCGCCCGCGCAGCGGGCCATACTTAATCAACTCAACAGCGGGCGCAGGCGCGCGTCGATGGCCTCGCGTGCGCGATAAATGCGCGAGCGCACCGTCCCGATCGGGCAAGCCATGACTGCAGCCACTTCCTCATAGGTCAAGCCCTTGAACTCCCGCAATATGATTGCGGTGCGCAAGTCCTCGGGCAACTCCTCCAAGGCCAAAAACACGGTGCGCTCGATCTCGTCGCGCAGCGCGATTGCCTCAGGCGAACCAAGATCCTTCAAGCGCGAATCGACGTCGCAGCATTGCGCATCGTGGACGTCGATATCGCTCTCCGGCAGCCGCCGGCCGCGCGCGACCAGATGATTTTTCGCCGTGTTGAGCGCTATGCGATAGAGCCAGGTATAAAAGCCGCTGTCGCCGCGGAAATTGGGCAGCGCCCGGTAGGCCTTGATGAACGTCTCCTGGGCCACATCCAGTGCTTCGCTCTGGTCGCGAACGTAGCGCGATATCAGCTTGATAAGCTTATGCTGATACTTTTGCACCAGCGCATTGAAGGCCTGCTTGTCACCGGCCTGCACGCGCGCGACCAACATATGGTCGACCTGCGCATTAGCAGGCCCTTGATCGGTTGGTGCGCCGGGCGCAATGGTTTGCGGTGGTACCAAGGCCTCGCTCGCGCGCCTGCTCGTGCGATCAAGGCGGTAAACAGGCTCTTGTTTGGCGAGTGTCCGCGTCCGGGACGCTGAGGCAGATTTCTCTTGCTCAATACACGGATTGGTTTGCATTGTCATTGGCGTATTCCTCCCTCCGCTACCATGAGTAGCGCCCCGCAAGCGCATCGACTCGTGCATTGATCGGGGTCTTGCTCTGGTCGTGGCTGTACTATGGCTTGCAGGCTGACGCAGGGGGATAGGTACAGACCCCGGTCAAGTAGCGGGAGAAACCCTAAATCAACACGGGAAAACACTTGAGAGGGAGCGCGGGTGCCCTTGGGGTGCGAATCATGTCGGGCGCACGGGCTTGCGCTGGATTATTCCGGCGCAATTATCCCCGTGCGCACCGCATAGCGCACTAGGCCTGCAATATCGTGAATGTCCAGCCGGCGCATGAGCTCGGCGCGATGCGCATCTACCGTTTTGATGCTGACGTGCAACATCTGGGCGATGGCCTTGCTGGTTTTGCCCTCGACAATGAGCTGGAGTATCTGGCGCTGGCGTGGAGTTAATTTCTCAAGCTCCGGCTCTTGCGCCCCGCCGCCGCGGCCGAGGTAATTGGCGATGACGGCGTTGGAGACCGCCGGAGACAGATAAGTGTCGCCCTTGATCACCGAATCGATGGCCAGCTCGAGCTCCCCGGCCGCCGCATCCTTGAGCAGATAGCCCGAGGCACCCGCTTTCAGCGCGCGTTGCACGTATTCAGGGTTGGCATGCATAGACAGAATGATGACGCGCGCAGGAGAAGATTTGAGTAGCTGCTGCGTCGCTTCCAAGCCATTCATTGTGGCCATCGAGATATCCATCAGAACAAGATCGGGATGCAGGGCGCGGGCCAACCGGCAAGCCTCGAGGCCGTCGGCCGCCTCGCCGACGACCTCGACCGTAGGCATCTGCTGCAGCAGCGAGCGCAGACCGGCGCGCATGATTGCATGGTCGTCCGTCAAAAGTATGCGGATTGTCTTCACTTTGTCACAGCCTCGCCCTGCGCGGTGATCCGCCGCTTAAACCCGCCTGCGCCGATCGCTTATAGCGCGGAACAAGCTATACGCTCTATGCGGCTGGCGGCGCGCGATCGCCTGCCTCCCGAGCGTGGCGCAATAGGCCACGTTTACCCATCCGCTGGAGTATCGGTCAGCGTAACTTCACGGTGCAAGTATAGGAGATTATTTGTCCGAGCGCCTCGGTGGCGGCTGCGGCATGTGGGCAAATCTAAAGTGGACCCGTATCTACTCACCCCTCGTCATCCTGCGCGCAGCGAAGCAGCGTCGC
>JAKDMK010000391.1 GCA_030452365.1 Nitrococcus sp. | reverse complement strand
AATCTAGTCGCTGGATCCTGCGACTGCGCTTCGCTGCGCGCAGGATGACGAGGGGGTGAGTAGTTACCCGTAATCTTCACTGGGCTAGGCAAATCCGAACCCTGCGGCGGCATTATGACTGAGGCCAATTCCGGCAGCCGTCGTTTATTTCGCAAAACTGGCTAACAATTGCCGCTGAATGTCTATGCCAACCGCAAGCGCCGAACTTTGCTGGTACGCGCACTTGAAAACGCTGATACCGCGTCCATACTCATACTGTGGGCACAAGGGTTAAAGATCCGCAAGAGATCTGTTGGGTAATAACCGCCCCCCTGGGCATCTTATCTTGGAGGTACGTATGCGCAGGCTATATTTCTTGCTCCCAAACGTAGAGACCACCCGCAATGTTGTCCACGAGTTCCTGCTCAACCATGTGGAGGAGCGGCATATTCATGTTGTCGCACGCAAAGGGACTCCGCTAGAGGATCTACCGGAGGCAGGCATATCGGAGAATACCGATTTTATCCCTGCGGCAGAGAGAGGCATGTTGGCTGGCGGCGCCACCGGGGCGTTAGTCGGCTTGGCGGGAGTAGCGTTCCCGCCAGCGGGTTTGGCCATCGGCGGCGGCTCGGTCATCTTCCTGACACTGGGCGGCGCGGCCTTCGGTGCCTGGATTTCGAGCATGATCGGGTTGTCGTTTGACAGTTCCCGGTTGGATAAGTTCCACGAGGCGGTGGAGGCCGGCCAAATTCTGATGCTCGTGGATGTGCCCAAGCGCCGCGTCGATGACATCGAGGATCTCGTACGCAGCCACCACCAGGATGTGGATATCAAAGGTATCGAGCCCCTCATACCGAACTTTCCATAACGACTTGCTATCAAGAGGTCTACCTCTGCCGACGCGGGTCAGGGGTAGCCCTGAGCAAGACGCATGGTTCGTTAGCGTACCAGCGGCGCTCAGCGTAGGAGCTGTGAAAAGCGCCATATAGCAGGGGGTCTACCTTCGCCGAGTCAGGCGGTAGACCCTCTCGTTTAGCCATGTTAAGCCGCGTTCACGAAAGCGCGGATAGTTATCGAGTACATCGGCCGCGCCCAGCACTTCGAGCTGAAAAGTATCCGCGTAGAGGTCGTGCATTTCGGACTCAAGAACCGCGAAAGGCGGCCCTTGCATTTGATTTTGATCATATTCGAACGCAATTACTAACATTCGCACGCCCGGGCGCAGCAAAACCGCTAAATGTTCAGCATAACGAAGACGCATAGTCGAGGGCAATGCAACTAGAGAAGCCCGATCGTATACTGCCTCGACGGGGATTGCGGCGTCAGGTTCCAGATCGAAGATGTCACCTACGAGCAGGTCAATACCAGTGGCATAATAGCGAATGAACGGCGGACAAGGCTCATGGCTCGCTTGTAGGCCGTTTTCGCTGAAAAACTGCGCGGCGGCTTGGCGGCTGACCTCAACGCCGAGAACGGCATAACCCTGAGCAATCAGCCATGCCATATCCCGGCTCTTACCGCATAAAGGAACCAAAACGCTCGCGCCAACCGGCACCTCAAGCGCGCTCCAATAGCGCTGCAAGTACGAATTTATGTCGGCTTGATGGAAGCCGATCTCACCGCACGCCCACCGCTGCAGCCAGAATTCCCGGTTCATCGTACACACCCATAGATCGCCCGTGAGCTTCCCCATACAATCCTTAGAACAGGATTTACAATATGGGCAGAACACCTGCAATACGCAGGTAGCGAATAATCCTGCTCACTGTCCCTTGTCAGCAGCGGCATCACCATGAAATCCCACCATCAAGCGCTTGAATGCCTTCTCCAAAGGCTGCGACACGCCGTAGGATCCGAGGCTGTCGTCGCCGAGCCCGCCCGCATGGCGCCGTATCTCAAGGAGCAACGCGGACGCTTTGAGCCGCAAGCGGCGGCCGTGGTACTGCCGGCGCAAACCGCGCAAGTGGCCGCCGTAGTACGCGCCTGCGCCGAGGCGGATGCTGCCGTTGTGCCTTACGCCGGCAACACCGGATTATGCGGTGGCGCGGCGCCGCAGGATGCCGACCGACACATTCTGCTGAGCCTCGAGCGCATGCAGCGCATACGTGAAATTGATCGCGCCAACTTCACCCTCACGGCAGAGGCGGGCTGCGTATTAGCTGAAGTCCAAGCCGCCGCGGCGGCTGAACAGCGGCTGTTCCCACTGAGCTACGCGGCAGAGGATCGTTGCCAGATCGGCGGCAACCTGTCCACCAATGCAGGGGGCATGAACGTGCTGCGCTACGGCAACGCGCGCGAGCTCGTGCTCGGCATCGAAGTCGTGCTCGCTGATGGCCGCGTCTGGAATGGGCTGAGTCCATTGCGCAAGGATAATAGCGGCTATGACCTCAAGGATCTATTCATCGGGGCCGAGGGCACGCTCGGAATTATTACTGCCGCTGTGTTGAAGCTCTATCCCCGGCCTCGACACCGGGCCTCAGCCATCATGGGACTCCTTCACGTCGAGGACGCTGTCACGTTGCTCGGCAAGCTGCGCTCCGCGACCGGGGAGACATTGGTTGCTTGTGAGATCATGGGTCGCGTCCCGGTAGAATTCACGCTGCGACATACGCCGGGTTGCCGGGAACCCTTCACCACCACCTATCCGTGGTATTTGCTGATTGAAGTAACCAGCTCACGCTGGACGGATCACCTCGCGGATCTGCTGCGCAGCGCGCTGCAGCAGGCGACGCAGGAGCGCCTCGCGAGCGAGTGGCGAGTGGCCGAGCTCGGCACTGAAGCCGCAACCCTGTGGCGCATTCGCAAGGCTATCCCCGCGGCGCAAAAGCACGAGGGTGGAAGCATCAAGCACGATGTATCGGTACCGGTCTCCCGCATCGCGGAGTTCATCCACCGCGCGAGCGCGGCGGCGCTCCAACGTCTTCCCGGCATTCGGCCCTGCGCGTTCGGCCACATCGGTGATGGCAACATTCACTTCAATCTGTCACAGCCACCCGAGATGAACACAGACTCATTTCTCGCCCGTTGGGATGAGTTCAACCGCATCGTGCACGATATCGTTGCCGACATGGGAGGCTCATTCGCCGCCGAGCACGGCGTAGGTCGCCTCAAGCCAGGCGAGGTCGCGCGCTATAAATCCGCCGTCGAGATCGATCTTATGCGTCGACTAAAAGCGGCTCTCGATCCTACCGGTATGCTCAA
>JAKDMK010000390.1 GCA_030452365.1 Nitrococcus sp. | reverse complement strand
CGCACCGAGTGACTGAAGGATCGCCGTAAGCCGCTCCCGCCGTGCGTGCATCTGCCCGCGCAGCGACTCGGCCTGGTGCTCCACTTCGATCAGCTCGCGCCGCAGATCCAACAGCCGGGCGCGCCGATCCAGCCACTCCAGCATGGAGACCGCTGAGCCGGGTGTGACGCCAGTGTCTTGCCAGCAGGCCAGCCATTCGGCCTGCCTGTGCTCGAGCTCGGCTGCCACCTCTGCGCGGCGCCGCTCGCTCTGGGCGATCGCCGCCTGAGTACGCTCGATGTCGCGATCGATTTTTAGCAGCGCAGCGGCGGCTTCGGCATTGTCAAACCGCCGATCCGCCACTGCGTCCGCCTCGTTGAGCGCGGCGCCAAAGTACTCTGCGAGCGCCCCATTTGCGGGCGCGACAGGCTCCGGCGGAGTGTGATCAAGCCAGCGGGCGCGAATACTCTGCCAATAGCCGTTGCGTTTTTCGCGGGTGGCCGTAAGCGACTCGCGCGGGATGGCCTGTCCGTCGCGCAGAGCTTGTTCGCGGTCCAAACGCAGCGATTCCAGCCTGTTCTCTTCTGCCTCCTTTTGACGAGCGATATTCTCAAGCCGATCGTCTATTGCAGCAAGGGCGCCGCGATGCGCTTCGATCGCCGCGCGCGCCGGCGCCGGCAGGGTCGCGAGGTCGTCGGGCGATCCGCGCCAACCCGCGAGCCCGGCGACACTCTCCTTCAGATCCTGCGCCACCAGCTCGTGCCGGGTCTGCCATTGGGCAACTTGCTGCTCGGGATTACCCAGGCGGCAGGCATCGCTCAAGGCCGTGGCAAGATCGTCACCGTCGCCAACCGTGCCGAGCGCCCCAAGCTTGGCATCGACCCGGACAGCCTCGCGCTCCAGCTCCATCTGCCGTCTGCGCGCTTCAGCCCGATCTCGGTGGCACTTGTCATGCGCATCGATCCATGCCCGTAGATCATCCCAGCGAACCCGAGCGGGTAGCTGCGCCAGGATGCTAGCGGGCTCGGCGTTTTCCCAGCCCAGGCCACGGGCCAGATGCTGCACCTTCCGATACGCTGCCGAAAGTTCCGCTTCCTTACCGGGCAGCTTGCGCCGCGCTTGCTCGACCAGGCTGCGCTCCTGCGCCAGCGCATCGATCACTCCTTCGACACTCAATAGCGCCTCGTTCGGAACCATGCCGGCGATGCTCTCCCTCGCCTCCGCGAGCTGGCGATCGAGGCCGCCGACGCGCGTCTGCTCGCGAATCTGCTGCTCCTCGACTTGCCGCAGTTGTTCCGATGCGTCCTCGGGTATCGGCGGGATCTCGCCTAGCGCGGCAAGCTCCTCCTGGTATTCGCGCAGAGTCGTCAGATGCGGCTGCACGCGGCGAATCCGCTCCGCACGCGCCTTGCGCTGGTCGGCCTCGGCCAGTGCCTGGCGCGCGCTCTCCTGGGACTTGCGTACAGCCTCCGCCTTACGGAACAGATCCTTCCAGCTCTTCACCGCCACCGAGGCGTCTCTCAGGCGCTGGCGGGCTTCCTTCAAGCGATCCTCCGCCGCATAGTAGGCACGTTTCTTCGAAACCCGCGGCGCCCAGAGCGCATCGGCCTCCTGATCCAGCCGCCGCAGGATCTGATGTAGCCCGGAAAGGCCCGCGCCGGCGGCAAACAACATCTGCCCGACATGTCCTTCGGCGGCCAGAATCTCCTGCCCACCCTCCTCCAGGCGGCGGTGATCGAGGCTGAACATACGCTCGAAAAATGCCCGGTCCGCACCGCCAAGGAAGGGGTCCAGCACGGCCTCGGCAAGCGGGTTGCTGGCCTCATCGAGCAGCGTGTCCTTATTACCCTTACGCCGAAACACGCGGCGTATCTCACCATCCCGCTCCAGCGTGGCAGCGATGCGCAGGTCCTTGTTGGCATGCAAAAAGTTGAGCGTCGTCTGTGTCGGAATACCAAACAGCAGATCGCCCAGCGCGCTCTGGCAGGTGGACTTGCCGGCCTCGTTCGGCCCATAGATCACGTGCAAATCGCGCTCGCCGCGCGGCAAGCCGAGCTCCCGATCCGTGAAGCGCCCGTAGCGCAGCAGCGACAAGCTCCCGAAGCGCACGGTCCTGCTTACTCCCCGCTCGCCGTCAGCTGAGCGATTACGTAGGCAGCGAGATCGTCCAGGAGCTGATCCAACCGTCCGTCCCCGAGCTGGCGCACAATCTCAAGCTCCGGATCCTCCCGCAGCTCGGCCGGCAGCTTCGCGACCAGCGCGCCGAACTCGGCGCGCAATTGTGCGCCAAGCGCCTCATCGCCGCCCGCCTGCGTTAGCAGCTCGGCCAGCTCCGAGACGGCATCCTGGCGCTGCAGATCGCTTGCGCCCAGCGCGGGCGCTATTTTCAGCTTGACTTTCTCGACCCAAGCCCGGTCGCCCGCGTGGGAGACGGCCGCCGCTCGCACATCGGCGATGAAACCCTCCTGGTCGCGCATGATCGCGCGGTAGCAGGCGGGCCGCCCGGTGACGCTTATCCGCGCCGCCAAGGTCCGGGCATCGGCGTCGTTCACCGCCGCTTCAAGGGCCTGCGTAATGCGCCCGATCAGCTCGTGGGGCTCATCGAAGCCGTCGGCTTTAATGTTCAGCTCCGCCCAGCGCATGACATCGCAAGAGACGTGCTCCAAGGCGTCGATCACGCCATCACGAACGGACACCCGGTAGGCGCCCTTCGGCCCGCACTCGCGCGCGTGGCGCCCCTGGAGGTTGCCCGGGAAGACGATGTAGGGCCTCTCGTGGAGCACGCAGGCCTGATGGACGTGGCCGAGTGCCCAATAGTCATAGCCCTTGGCGGCAAGCTCGGCAAGCGTACAAGGGGCATAGCTCGCATGCTGGCTGTTGCCCTCCAGCGCGGTGTGCAAGACCCCTATGTTCAGCATGCCGGGGCTTGGCGCGGGGTAGGCGCGCGCGAGGTTATCGGTGACATCGCGCCGCTCGAAACTCTGGCCGTGGAAGGCGACGCCGAGATCTTCAAATTCTATGGAGCTCGGCTGCTTGTGGTCAAAGCTGTACACGTTCGCCGGCAGATCAAGCGAGCGCGTCATGACGTTGGCGGCGTCGTGATTTCCGTACAGCAAGACGACGCGGATATTGGCATCGCGCAGGCGCCCCATCTCCTGGACGAAGAACAGCCCGGTGTTGAAGTCGCGCCAGTCGCCGTCGTAGAG
>JAKDMK010000389.1 GCA_030452365.1 Nitrococcus sp. | reverse complement strand
GATTTCGATGTCATAACCGAGCCGGTTCAGGCAATCCATCAGCTTGCGCTCGGAAATATTGGCGAAGTTGCCGCGTAGCATAGCCGAGACCTTCGGTTGCGGCAGGCCCATGCGGCGCCCGGCCTCTTCTTGCGTCAGGCCGAGCTTGCGCACGGCACGGGTGATTTCGATCACCAGGCCGGACTTGACCTTGAGCTTGTCGGCATCGGGCAGGCCCAGATCGGCAAAGACGTTGCCGGAGCTGGGTTCGATCTCGATTCCTTCAACGCTACGTTTTGTCATCTTCCATCTCCTTCGCAATCGTCCTTGCCACCTTCAGGGAGAGCGTCAGGTCTTGCAACCCAACAGCCTCCAGAACGTGAAGTCCCGACACACCTGAGCACAGCCGTTAGCTGTAGCGAGAGCCTCTTGCATTGCCCTACATTGTAGTTATACTCAGAGCATGGATCAGCTGAGGTTCACTTGGGACGAGGCCAAGGATCGCGCAAACTTGCAGAAGCACGGCATCGCGTTTGAAGAGGCCACCGCAGTATTTGCCGATGAATTCGCACGATTGATCCCGGATCCCGATCATTCAGACGCCGAAGATCGATATCTGCTGCTCGGTTTGGGCTCCAAGCTTCGCCTTCTTATCGTGTGTCACTGCTACCGTGGAAGTGACACGATCCGGATCATCTCAGTTCGCAAAGCCACTAGACCGGAAATCCGGCAGTATGAGAGCTACCGCCATGCGTGAAAATTACGATTTTTCGAATTCTACTTCAAATCCGTACGCAAAGCGTCTTAAGAAGCAGGTGACGATTCGTATTGACGAAGAGACCATCGAGTATTTTAAATCGATGGCTGAAGAAAAAGGTATTCCTTATCAGAGCCTTATTAATCTGTATTTGCGGGACTGCGCCCAGTCGCATCGCAACCTGAAACTCAATTGGTCAAAAAACAGCTAACAAGGCATATATGGACCCCTCCCGCACCA
This sequence comes from Nitrococcus sp., assembly GCA_030452365.1. Taxonomy (GTDB): domain Bacteria; phylum Pseudomonadota; class Gammaproteobacteria; order Nitrococcales; family Nitrococcaceae; genus Nitrococcus. The sequence goes on along the minus strand of JAKDMK010000389.1, from coordinate 2,212 downwards.
TGCGGAATGCCTCATCCGAGCCCGGCTGCTCGCTACGCGGAGGCCGGCCTACCGGCGCCCTCTATAATCCGGCCCTGAAAACCTGCGACTATTGAGGCCCGCCACGCGGAGTCCCATGGGCAAATCGGAGAGTCCTCAATGCGGGTAGTCGCGAACACCATCGAAGAGTATCTGGGTTTCCGCTAAAGGGAGCCGGCGCAGCGAGGAGGTGCCGGTACAATGAGCATGAATAAGCATCCCGCGACTGGCCGCTGGCAATTCTGGATCGACCGCGGCGGAACCTTCACCGATGTCGTTGCCCGGCGCCCCGACGGCACGTTGGTCACGCACAAGCTCCTCTCCGATAATCCCGAGCGCTATCAGGATGCGGCGCTCGCGGGAATCCGCGCGGTGCTTGGTCTGCCCCCGCGGGCGCCGCTGCCGGTCGAGCATCTGCAGCACGTCAAGATCGGAACCACGGTGGCCACCAATGCGCTGCTCGAACGCAAGGGTGCGCGCACGTTGCTCGCCATTACCCGAGGCTTTCGCGATGCGCTGCGCATCGGCGATCAAACCCGCCCCGATATTTTCGCCCGCCGCATCGAGCGACCCGAGCCCCTCTATGAGCGGGTAATCGAGGTGGAGGAGCGGCTCTCGGCGAGCGGCGAGGTGCTGCAAGCGCTGGATGCGCAGGCGCTGCGGCGCGACTTGCGCTCGGCATTCGATGCCGGGATCCGGGCCTGTGCGGTCTGCCTGATGCACGGCTATCGCTATCCGGACCACGAGCGCCAAGTCGCGGAGATTGCCCGCGAGGCCGGCTTCAGCCAGGTATCCGTCTCGCACAGGGTCAGCCCGTTGATGCGCCTGGTGGAGCGCGGCGATACCACGGTCGTCGATGCCTACCTCTCGCCACTCCTGCGCCACTATGCCGAGCAACTGGCTAACGCGCTCGGGGCTACGCGGCTGCTGTTCATGAAATCCGATGGCGGCTTGACCGGCGAGCGCTACTTCGCGGGCAAGGATGCGATCTTCTCCGGCCCCGCCGGTGGTGTGGTCGGCTGCGCTCGCAGCGGAAAGATGGCCGGCTTTGAACGCATTATCGGCTTCGATATGGGTGGCACGTCCACGGACGTCTGTCATTATTCCGGTTAGCTCGAGCGAAGCCATGAAACACGTATCGGCGGAGTGTGCCTGCAGGTGCCGATGCTGATGATCCATACGGTGGCGGCAGGCGGGGGCTCCATCGTCCACTTCGACGGCAGCCGCTACCGGGTAGGTCCGGACTCGGCCGGGGCCAATCCCGGGCCGGCCTGCTATCGCCGCGGCGGCCCGCTTACCTTGACCGATTGCAACGTAATGCTGGGCAAGCTGCAGCCTGAGTTTTTTCCACGTTTGTTCGGGCCCAGCGCAGATGAGCCGTTGGATGCCGAAGTGGTGCGCGCGCGCTTTGCCGCACTGGCCGAGGAGATAGCCCAGAGCACGGGTGATCCGCGCACGGCCGCGGAGGTGGCGGATGGTTTTCTCAGGATCGCGGTAGAGAATATGGCCAATGCCATCAAGCAGATCACGGTCCAGCGCGGGCGCGATGTCACGCGCTACACGCTCAACTGCTTCGGTGGCGCGGGCGGGCAGCACGCCTGCCTAGTGGCGGACGCGCTCGGTATCGAGCGGGTGCTCATTCATCCCTTGGCCGGGGTGCTATCCGCCTACGGCATGGGGTTGGCCGACCTCGGCAGCCGGCGCGAGAAGCCGCTGGATGCCGTTCTCTGCGATGAGTTGATCACCCTCCTCGAACCGGCCCTAGACGAGCTGGCCGAGGACGCCCGCGCCGAGCTCGAGGCCCAGGGCTGCCAGCAGGCGCACATGCGCGAGCTGCGCACGCTACGGGTCAAGTACGCGGGCAGCGATACCACGCTCGAAGTGGCCTTTGCGGATGCGCCCAGCGTCGCGCGCACGGCCGCCGTCGAGCACCGCCGCGAATTCGGCTTCCTGCTGCCGAACAAGACCCTGACGGTGGCCGCCGCCAGTGTCGAGATCGTAAGCGCAAGTGGGGTGGTCAGCGACGAGCCGGAGCGCGCCGCGCGCACCACTGGCGAGGTGCAAGCGCTTGCTGAAGTTGACGTCTGGCAGGCGGGGGCCTACCGGCAAAGCCCGGTATTCGACCGCGAGGCGCTGCGCCCGGGTGATGTGCTTGCGGGCATGGCGATCATCCGCGACCCGGTATCGACCATCG
>JAKDMK010000388.1 GCA_030452365.1 Nitrococcus sp. | reverse complement strand
GCCGCCTAACGATTTTTAGCACCGAGGGATTGATTGTATGACGGCACTGATCAGTGGCTCACTCGCCTTTGATACGATCATGCTGTTTCGTGATCGTTTCGCGAATCACATCCTGCCCGACCGGGTTCACATTCTGAATGTCTCGTTTCTGGTCGAGCAGATGCGTCGCGAATTTGGAGGCTGTGCGGGCAATATCGCCTACAATCTGCGATTGCTCGGCGATGAGGCTATTCCGCTAGCCGCCGTGGGCAGTGACTTCGAAGAGTACGCGCGCTGGCTCGCGCGCTGGGAGATACCGCAGCAGCACATTCGGCGCATGGAGGGTTTCTATACCGCCCAGGCCTACATCACCACCGATCTGGACGACAATCAGATCACCGCCTTCCACCCAGGGGCCATGGCGCAGGCGCACGAGGTGGATGTGCCCACTCACTATCGCGACGCCGTGGGCATCGTTGCCCCTAACGGTCGTGAGGCCATGCTCAAGCACGCGCAGCAGTTTCAAGAGGCGGGGATAGCGTTTATTTTCGACCCGGGCCAGGGCATGCCGATGTTCGACGGTGACGAGCTCAGCCGGTTTGTCGATCAGGCCACCTGGGTAGCGGTCAATGACTATGAGGCGCAGCTGCTGCAAGAGCGTACCGGGCTCATGCTGGAGGCAATCGCCGCGCGCGTAGAGGCCCTGGTGGTGACGCGCGGTGCCGAGGGCTCGCTGGTGTACGCCGAAGGCGAGTGCCTGGAGATCCCCGCGGCTGCCCCGGATTCGGTGCACGACCCCACCGGCTGCGGCGATGCCTACCGGGCAGGTCTCCTCTATGGGCTGGCGCGGGGCTTGGACTGGGCGTCCACGGCTCGCATCGCCTCGCTCATGGGCGGGGTCAAGATTGCCCATCACGGCACGCAAAACCATCATTTCACGATGGAATGGTTTCGTGATCGCTACCGGCAAACTTTCGGCGCGGATTTCCCGGCAGCCTAAGCGACTTTTTTAGCTGCACCGCTTCACGATCGGGATCGTTGCGAGTGGAGGATCGATCCGTCCAGCACCAGGCCGTGTTGACATTGACCACGGGTTCGCTGGTAAAGGCTAACAGCCCGCGCAGGTTGGGGAGCTTGCGAACCCCAAAACTACCGAGCTGCGGTCGACTCTTCGTGTCCCGTTTTTGACTCTGTGTTGACCAACTTGGTCAGCAAAGGCTACACTTGTTCAAGTTGGTCAAGATACGAACGGCGCTGATCGCTATCTAGACGCCGAGGTACGCATGAATCGCCAGGTTAATATCTACGACGCCAGAATGCACTTTTCGCGGCTGATTCAGGAAGCGGCCGCGGGTGAGGAAATCGTGATTGCCAAATCCGGCAAGCCCGTTGCCAAGCTGGTGCCATATCGGCCGCCGACCGCGGCTCGGCAACCAGGCGCTTGGCGCGGCCGAGTGCGGGTTAGTGCGGATTTTGACACGCTGCCGGAGGAGCTGGAGGCGGCGTTCCGCGGCGAGGCCGAGTAATGCGGTTGTTGCTCGATACGCACGCCCTGCTCTGGTGGCTGACTGATGATCCGCAGCTAGGTGCCGCCGCCCGCGCTCACATCGCGGACGGCGCCAACACGGTATTTGTAAGTGCGGCGAGTGCGTGGGAGATCGAGATCAAGCGCGCCCTGGGCAAGCTGTACGCGCCGGCGGATTTAGCCTCTGCTATCGAGCGCAGCGACTTCGAGCCTCTGCCGATATCGATTGACCATGGCATCGCTGCCGGGCGCTTGCCGCCCCACCACAGCGACCCCTTCGATCGGATCCTGATCGCTCAGGGGATGGCCGAACCGCTGGTGATCGTTACGAAAGATCCCGCCTTCGGCGCCTATGGCGTTGCTCTGCTGGACGCCCGCTCCTGAGCTGTGTGGGAGGGAGTCCGCAAGAACCCGTTGGCCGTTCCGATTAGGCTGTATTGATAGTCGGTCGAGTAGCTGTTGGCTTCCGGATGATGGCACCGTTGTCGGTGAAATACTCGCACTTGTAGAGCGAGCAAATCGGTATCCCCACCATTCCCGCCACCTCACCCATGCATCTCACAGCTCCAAATCGTAGCAAAGAGTCAACGGCGCATGATCGGAGAAGCGCTCGGCGGTGTAGATCTCAGCGCTGCGCACGCGCTCGCGCAGGCCGGGTGTGATCACGTGGTAGTCGATGCGCCAGCCCGTGTTGTTCTCCCAGGCCCGGCCGCGGAACGACCACCAGGTGTATTGTTCCGCCTGCGCGTTCACCAGCCGGAAGGCGTCCACGAACCCAGCCTCGCCGAACAGGCGGTCGAGCCACGCGCGCTCTTCCGGCAGGAAGCCTGAGTTTTTCTGGTTGGCGCGCCAGTTCTTGAGGTCGATGGGCTTGTGGGCGATGTTCCAATCGCCGCAGATGATGTACTCGCGGTTGTCGTCACGCAGTGCTTTCAGGTAGTCGAGGAGCGGCTCCATGAAGGCGTACTTGAAGCTCTGCCGCTCCTCGCCGGAGGTGCCGGAGGGCATGTAGAAGGAGATCACCGAGAGCTTGCCGAAGCGTGCCTCGATCCAGCGCCCCTCGCTGTCAATCTCCGGCCAGCCAAGCCCCGTTCGCAGCTCGTCAGGCTGTTGCCGGGTATAGAGCGCCACACCGCTGTAGCCACGCTTCTCGGCATCGTGAAAGAAGGCGTGGTAGCCGTCCGGAAAGTAGAGGCCATTGCCATCGAGCTGCGCGCGCTGCGCCTTGGTCTCCTGCACACAGAGCACGTCCGGTCGCTCGCGCGCGAGCCAACTAAAAAAGCCATTGCGCGCGGCGGCACGGATGCCGTTGAGGTTGGCGGTGGTGATGCGAAGCGGCATCCGAGAACCCAGTAATGCTATCTCGGGAGCGATGATAGCAGCATGGCGCCGTTTACAACCGGGTCCACGTTAGATCCACGGCGAGGGCACTGACTTCAGTAGAGCTTGACGATTTCCTTTGGCGCGCTCTGCCACGCAGGAACTTTTCCGCCGTTCTTCCTCTGCACAAGTAACACGGCTTGGCCATCCATCATCACGGGCCTGAGTTTCCAGTTCACGTCCACCAGCTCATCGCCGTGCGGAGGCGAGGCGCCGCCGGGGCAGTGCATGCGCTCGATACCGGTGCGCCCCAGAAGGTCGGCGACACGGTAGGACCCGCAAGGCAGTTCACGGATGCCCTCGA
>JAKDMK010000079.1 GCA_030452365.1 Nitrococcus sp. | reverse complement strand
TGGGCGCGTGCGCTCGTTTCGCCGCACGGTGCGGGAGCTTGGCTGGCGGTTTGACGAAAGGCGAACAGTTTGTCGAACTCGTCATGCGCCGGGAGGGCGGTTCGCTATCTGCGTGCGGCGAGAGAACGTCGAATACCGCGACGTGATGCGCGGATTACGGAGCCGTTTGACGCAGCGCGCGGCGGGACGAGCCATCAAGGGTTGATCAGTAATGCACGACGGTGACGTCGGTGTACGCGAAATCGTTGCCCTTGAACAGCAGCGGCTCGCCGCTGATCCTGGCAAGTGCATAGCTAACGCAGTCCCCGAAATTCAAGCCGGCCGTGTGCCGGCCCTTGCCAAAGCGACGCCATGCTTCGCGCGCGACATCCGCCTGCTCCGCGGTGACGGCTTCTATCGACACGCCGGCTTTGGCGATCGGGACATCGAGCTCGCGCCCGCCCGCCGCACCGTAGCGGGATTCAATGACAAGTCCCGCTTCGACGACCCTCGCCGCAGAGAGAAGTCGAGTCGAGTCCGACTCGATGGCTTCTGCGAGTCTTGCCGACTCGCGCTCCATGCCGAGTATGGCGACCAGGGCCGAAATGTCGATAACCATCCTGGAATCGTTTAGTGCGGCAATCCGCGTTCGTCGTAGCCGATTATCTCGTCGTCCGATCGACCATTGCACACCGGCAGAGCCGCGCAACGCCGGCCTATCTTCAGGATTTCCTCGCTCAAATGTCGCCGCTGGCGTCGCCGCACCCGCGCCAGACGCTCGCGAAGGGACTGCACAACGGCGCTGGTCAGCGTCTCGCCGGTAGCTTTCGCTACCTCTCGCGCCAGGCGATCAGCTTCAGGATCCTTGATGCTCAGTGCCATATTCAAATATAGAAAGATATACGGATCTATATAATAGCGCCGCACAAAATTAGTGTAAACGGTGAAACATTTGACTTCAGCGCCACAATGTAAGGTGAGCGGTTGATTGGTATGAAACCCAAAAGTCTCCCTGCAAGCGCTGTAAATCCAGAAGGTTGTTAGAAGGCTTTGGGAATGCCAGCTTGCTTCAATACGCCGTTCGCCGTGTGGCGAGACTTAATATGTGCGTCTACTGGGAATCGGCGCCTGGTAATGGGGCTATACCAGATTTCGTGATCGCCCTTGTCCTGCCGCTCGAAGCAACACCCCGCCTTCTGGAGATGCTGCTTGAGCTGCGGAGTTAGTTTAGAAGCCATTAGCCGGGGATGCTTATTCCATCGCGGCGCTTAGCATGTATTTCGAAGGGTAAATAATGATCGTCGGTCACTGGCGTAATGCCGTTGGCCTCAAGCAATTCCGGTATCAGCACGCGAAGCTTCTCGGTAAGGGCCTCTATTGTCTCAGCCTCGGTTACCAGACCGGGCACATCCTCGCTTTCAGCAACCCAGACCTCGGCCTCCGGATCCCACACCGCGTTAATACGAAGATGTGGCATTAGATCCTCCTGGCACTCTAAGTGTGGTGCCTTGTCGCTTTGAGCCTATACACAGACATGGGGCGGTATAGTTATTTGTCACAATTCAGCCGAGAAGTCATCGTGACGCTCACGATACCCCGCCGCGAGCTGAAATCTGCTTCCCATACGTTTCCCAGCCTCCTCACTGTGCGTAGGTACAAAGACAGAACCACTGTATGTTGCTGTTTTAATTAATGGGCCCGGTAGGACTCGAACCTACGACCAAGGGATTATGAGTCCCCTGCTCTAACCAACTGAGCTACAGGCCCAGAAATGTTGCGTCTGTGGAATCTGGCAGGGCGAAAGTATAACCCGTGAGGGAGGATCGGACCTAGCTCATTGCGCCGGGCTTGCGCGTTGCGCTGATGCGCACGCAATCCGAGATATCGGGCAGGCGCCACGGCGCTTTAGCACATTGACCCAGCGCCACGGCGGCAAGCCCTAACTCACGGCTTGCCGCCAATGGCACAGTTCGAAGGCTTGTGAGTAAGAATCGCTTGCTGTGCGCTGCCCCAGACAGGTTTTAGGTCTCATCCAAGAAACTGCGCAGTGACTCCGAGCGCGTTGGATGCCGCAACTTGCGCAATGCCTTGGCCTCGATCTGGCGAATCCGCTCGCGCGTGACGTCAAACTGCTTGCCGACCTCTTCCAGGGTATGGTCGGTATTCATATCGATGCCGAAACGCATCCGCAGCACCTTGGCTTCGCGTGGAGTCAATCCGGCCAGCACCTCACGCACGGACTCCTTCAGGCCCTCACGGGTAGCCGAGTCGACTGGTGACATCACGGCAGCGTCTTCGATGAAGTCCCCGAGATGGGAATCCTCGTCGTCGCCGATGGGCGTCTCCATCGAGATGGGCTCCTTTGCGATCTTGAGAACCTTGCGCACCTTGTCCTCGGGCATCTCCATGCGCTCGGCCAGCTCATCGGGCTGCGGCTCACGTCCCATTTCCTGAAGCATCTGGCGCGAGGTTCGATTGAGCTTGTTGATGGTCTCGATCATGTGCACCGGTATGCGAATGGTCCGCGCCTGGTCCGCAATCGAGCGCGTAATGGCCTGACGGATCCACCAGGTGGCGTAGGTGGAGAACTTGTAACCGCGCCGATATTCGAACTTGTCCACCGCTTTCATCAAGCCGATATTGCCTTCCTGGATCAAGTCGAGGAACTGAAGACCGCGGTTGGTATACTTTTTGGCGATAGATATGACCAGGCGCAAGTTCGCCTCGACCATCTCCTTCTTCGCCCGCCGTGCCTTGGCCTCGCCGATGGACATACGGCGGTTGATCTCTTTGACCTCGCTCACCGCCAATCCCGTGACTTCCTGGATGGCCGCCAAGCCGGCCTGGGCCTCAAGCACATCTTGCTTGCGCTCCACCACGGCCCTGGAGTACGGCTTGTCCGCTCGGATCAACTCGTCCACCCAGCTCGGATCGGTCTCACGGCCTGGGAACAACGCAAGGAACTCCTTGCGTGGCATACCAGCCTGCTTGACACAAATCCGAGTCACCTCCCGCTCGGCACGGCGAATACGCTCGACGGCCTTGCGCAAGTTTTCAGCCATGCCGTCAATCACCTTGGGGGCGAACTTCATAGAGAAGAAGAGATCGCTCATCTCCTCGCGCAGCTCGCGGTTGCGCTCCGAGCCACTGCCTTCCGCCCGCAGGCTGATCACTAGCGTCTCGTGCAGCTCCCGCATGCGGCTGAACAGTAAATTTGCCAGCTCAGGGTTGGGACCGTTGTCCGCGACGGAGCCGGAATCGTCTTCCTCGCCTTCTTCGACTGCGCGCGCGGACACGTCCACGGCATCCGCGCTGCCGGCAAGCTCGTCTTCCGAAGTCCGGAAGCCGGCCAGGATCTCCGACAGGCGAACCCGTCCGGTCGCGACGTGTTCATGCAGCGCATAGAGCGTGCGCGCCGACTCGGGATAAGCCGACAACGCGCGCAGCACCTGATCTAGACCTTCCTCGATGCGCTTGGCAAGCTGGATCTCGCCCTCCCGCGTGAGCAGTTCCACAGTCCCCATCTCGCGCATATACATGCGCACGGGGTCAGTGGTCCGGCCGAATTCCGCGTCTACTGAGGCGAGCGCCGCCGCAGCCTCTTCGGCCTCGTCCTCATCGGTTGCGACAGCGGCATCGCTCAAGAGCAGCGCATCGGAGTCAGGGGCTGTCTCGTGGACACTTATCCCCATATCATTGATCATGCCAATAATGTCTTCGATCTGCTCCGGATCGACGATGTCATCCGGCAAATGATCGTTAACCTCAGCATAGGTGAGATAGCCCTGTTCCTTGCCGCGGGCGATCAGTTCTCTGATCTGGGACTGTTGATCCTGAATGGTCATAATCTGTATATTGGCTACGCCGTAAGGTTGTACCGACATTATAGTCTAATAGAGACTGTCAAGTATTCAATATAACCCATTGAGTTCACTTGTCCATGCAGACAGATGCGCCTGTCTTGACTTAGGATCCTTGCTTTAGGCTCACCCATTCCCGCCACTCCGCGCTAGTCAGCTCGCCACGTTGCAGTCGCTCATTTAAGTATTGCAAACGTTTTGTGTGCAGCAATGCATGTACTCGCGCCAACGCACCCCGAAACTCCGCCTCCATTCCAAGCTCAGGAACCATATGGTCCCATGTGGCAAGCTTCCACAGTGCCGCTTCATGCTCACTGTCACGGTAATGCTCCAGCAGCCCTGGGCTATTGATATGCGGTTTCAGGTGAGCCAACTCAAGTAGTTGCACCAGCAGCGGCAGACCTGGAATCGCTGAATCGCGAAGGCTCTCGACATCATTCACCAGCTGCGCCAAGGAGGGGCGGTGCAAAAGCAGCGCGAGCGCCAATCGCACCGGCGTGCGCCGCACCATTGGCATCTTGCCTCCCCGCGGCGCCGCACCGACCTTCGGTCCCGGCTTTTCCCTGGCATCGGTGCAGGCCTCGATATAACCTGGCTCCAGCTGCACCAGCAGCGCTAGCCGCTCGATCAACATGCGCCGGAATACATCCGCCGGCAGCCGCCGCAGCAGCGGCAGCGCCTCGTCCACTAGTCGGGCGCGCCCATCGATGGTGCTCATATCTACGTCGAGCGCTAGATGCTCTAATAAAAAATCCGATAATGGTCGAGCATCGCGCAACGCGGCGGCAGTAGCCTCCTGCCCCTTTGAGCGAACAAAACTATCCGGATCCTCTCCTTCAGGGAGAAAGAGGAAACGTGCTTGGCGTCCCTCTCGCAGGGTAGGCAATGTGCTCAGCAGTGCCCGCCACGCCGCCTGGCGACCCGCGGCGTCGCCATCGAAGCAGAATATCAAATCCCGAGTTGAGCGAAATAGCCGCTCAACCTGCAAGGTAGACGTCGCTGTGCCTAAGGTAGCGACCACACGGGGCAGCCCATACTGCGCCAGAGCCACCACGTCCATATACCCTTCGACAACTACGATAGCGGCTGGGCGCCGGTCCAACTCAAGGACCTTGTCGAGACCGTAAAGTTCCTGGCCCTTATGGAAAATTGGAGAATCCGGCGAATTCAGATACTTAGGATTGCCATCCCCGAGCGCGCGACCACCGAAACCGATTGTGCGGCCGCGCCGATCGCGGATCGGGAACATGATCCGATCACGGAACCGATCGTAGGGCTGATTGCCCGCCTTCTGAATAAGCAGCCCAACTGCCACCAGATCTTCGCGTTCGGGTATCGAGCGAGCAAGGTGATCCCAACCAGGCGGTGCGAAGCCGAGCCCGAACCGCGTCGCGATTTCGGCATTGAGCCCACGGGACTTGAGGTAGCGCATCGCGCATTGGCGCGACGGATGATCATACAACCATTTCTGGTAGAGCTCCGCCGCGCGGCCAAGCATTTGGTAGAGCCTCTCATGTTGCTCGACGTTTACCGCACGCGCCCCCTCCGGAACCTCCAGTCCGATCCGGCGCGCAAGCTGCCCCACTGCATCGCGAAAATCCATCCGATCGTACTCCATCAAGAAGCGGATGGCGGTGCCATGCGCGCCACAGCCGAAGCAATGATAAAATTGTTTCGGCTGGCTGACGGTAAACGACGGCGTTTTTTCGTTATGGAAAGGGCAAAGGGCCTGGTAGTTGCCTCCCAATCGCTTCAGCTGTACGCGCTCACCGACAAGATCAACGATATCGACTCGATTGAGCAGCTCATCGATAAAACGCTCAGGTATTTTTCCGGCCATAGCCAGGTATGTAGATTAGCTCGCTTGGCACAGTACAAACCAAGGCCAACGTTTCTATTGCCAGGCAAGATCATGCACCCGGCAGCCGCGCTTTCACACGGGCACTGACCGCGCCGAGCTCGGCCCGACCCTGCATCTTGGGTTTAAGGACCCCCATGACCTTGCCCATGTCGGCGATGGATCGGGCTTGCGTCTCGGCAATGGCGGCATCGATGAGCTGATCGATTTCGGCATCGGCGAGTGGCTGCGGCATGAACTCATTGATGCAATCGATTTCAGAGTGCTCCTTGTCGGCAAGATCCTGGCGCCCGGCGTCGCGAAACTGTGCGTAGGACTCGCGTCGCTGCTTGAGCATCTTGCTAAGGACCGCCACGATATCAGCATTCGAGAGCTCTCGGCGCTCATCCACTTCGCGCTGCTTGATGGCCGCCATGACCATGCGCAAGGTACTAAGACGCGCCTTGTCCGCGGCGCGCATCGCGGCCTTGACCGCTTCGTTGATTTCGTCTTTGAGCTCGCTCATAGATGGGCAGGCTGGAGCCGTAGGTTAGTACAAGCGCTGACGGCGTTGCACCTCGCGCTGCAGGCGCTTGAGATGCCGCTTCACGGCAGCAGCCTGCTTGCGCTTGCGCACCTGGGTGGGCTTTTCGTAGTGTTCACGACGGCGTATCTCGGAGAGAATTCCCGCCTTCTCGCAGGAGCGCTTGAACCGGCGCAGAGCAACCTCGAAGGGCTCGTTCTCGCGCACCTTCACCTGTGGCATGTAGCTATATACCTCCTCTTGGCTGAGCATTGTACTATCTACTTAAGACGTAACTAATCACCCCTCGTCATCCGGCGCGCAGCGAAGCGGAGTCGCAGGATCCAGCGACCAGTTTCTGCGACTTCGCCGTACGGCTCCGCGCAGAATGACAGTGCGAACAAGGCATTCTGCGCCGAAGGGGGTCATTAGTTACCTTAAGACTAGACTCAGTGAATCGACATTTGTAGGGCAAACGGTAAATTTTAGATGGCATGACGGACAATTGCAAAAAGCTACGCGTAGCCCAAGCGATCGAGTGCCACCTGAGAACCCCACATCATGCGTATACTGGGTATCGAGACCTCTTGCGATGAAACCGCCGTTGCGGTCTACGATGGCCACGCCGGTCTGCTCGCCCATCGCGTCTATAGCCAGGTCGAATCACATGCACGCTATGGCGGGGTCGTACCGGAGCTCGCCTCGCGCGATCACATCCGCAAGCTGCTGCCCTTGCTCGATGAGACGCTGCAGGCGGCCGCTACGGACCGCCTAATGCTGGACGGAGTCGCTTATACCCGCGGTCCCGGTCTCGCCGGGGCGCTCCTGGTCGGCGCTTCCGTGGCGCGCAGCCTTGCCTACGCACTGGGAATCCCGGCCCTAGGCATCCACCATATGGAGGCCCATCTACTTGCCCCCATGCTGGAGGAGCCACCGCCGAGCTTCCCTTTCGTCGCCCTGCTGGTCTCCGGGGGCCACACCATGCTGGTTCAGGTCGCCGGCGTCGGGCGTTACCGACTGCTTGGCGAATCCCTGGACGATGCCGCGGGCGAGGCCTTCGATAAAATTGCCAAGCTACTGGGGCTACCCTATCCGGGCGGCCCCGCCTTGCAACGGCTGGCCGAGCAGGGCAATTCCGAGCGTTTTCAGTTCCCACGCCCCATGACCGACCGCCCTGGGCTGGATTTTAGCTTTAGCGGGCTCAAGACATACACACTCTACACTCTGCGCAACGCCGATACCTCTGATGATCAGATTCGCGCCGATACCGCACGCGCGTTCCAGGACGCGGTGATCGATACGCTCTACCTAAAATGCCGGCGGGCATTGCGCCAAACCGGGGCAAAGCGCCTGGTAGTGGCCGGCGGTGTGAGCGCCAACGGCCCGCTGCGGGAGCGCTTGGCAGAGCTCACCCACGCTTTGGGGGCGCGAATCTACTATCCGCGCCTCGAGTTCTGCACCGATAACGCCGCCATGGTGGCCTATGCAGGCTGGCTGCGGCTCTCCGCTGGCGAGCACGGTTCGCTCGCTTTCGACATCGCCACACGCTGGCCGCTAACCGACCTGCGCGCGCCATCTACGCGCTAAGTGGTCCGCTAAGCCAGAAACCCCGCTAGAGCCCGATCTTCTTCTCTTTGCCGGCCATGAGGCTGGCGATGTTGGCCCGGTGGCGCCAATAGAGGGCAATCGTCAGGGCCGCCATGGTCGCGGCTAATGCTCCGCTGTGGGTCGCCCACCAGAGGTAGGTCGGCGCGAGCAGAAACGCCATCAGCGCCGCGAAGGACGAGAGCCGCGTGACTAACGCCACCAGCAACCAGCTGCCCGCGGTCAGCGCAGCCGCGATCCAGGACCAACCCAGCAACACCCCTAGACCCGTTGCCACCCCTTTGCCGCCGCGAAAGCCGAAGAAGAGCGGGTAGAGGTGACCCATGAACGCCGCCAACCCTACCAAGGCAATCGCGGCCGTATCATCGGTGATCGCGCGGGCAATGAGCACAGGAATCGTGCCCTTGAGAAAATCGCCCACCAAGGTCAGAGCCGCCGGCAGGCGCCCACCGATACGCAGCACATTGGTTGCACCTGGATTGCCCGAACCCTCGCCACGCGGATCAGGTAACCTTAACACCCGACAGACTACGACCGCCGTGGAAACTGAGCCGAACAAATAGCCAAGCACGCCAAGCGCGATAATCGTTGCAACGGACATGGCCGCTATTGCAATCTCTCCGGCCGCGGGGGTCAAGTACGCCCGATTGGAGGATTAGGCTTAGTCTCGATATAGTTGGCGATGGATACCGATGTTTGCAGAGGCATTGTCTGTTCGGGGCGGTGTGCTCTGGCG
>JAKDMK010000387.1 GCA_030452365.1 Nitrococcus sp. | reverse complement strand
TCTGGCGGGGCCGTCGGCGGCAAGGATGCCGCCGTCGAGCCTACAGGGAGGTATTCACGGCGTGACCCGCCAGAGTGTACCGCTGCGGGCCCTCGGCACGGCACAGTGCCAATTGCAGTGCAAGCCCTAGTCGGCCATCAGTGAACTATAGTCAGCGCCAATCTATTTACAAAAGGAATACTTTTTCTTATTTATAGGCTAAGACGTTATTAGACGGGAAACTCGTGAAGCTCAATCAGCTGCGCTATATCTGTGAGGTAGCTCACCGGGGGCTCAATGTCTCAGCCGCCGCCGAGGCCCTCTACACATCTCAGCCCGGTGTCAGCAAACAAATCCGCATGCTCGAGGATGAGCTTGGGGTGCAGATCTTCAGCCGCAGCGGCAAGCACCTGACCCAGGTGACGCCGGCCGGTGCGGAGATTCTAGCGGTGGCCCGGCGCGTCCTAGGCGAGGTGCAGAACATCAAGGCCATAGCCCAAGAGCATGTAGGCGAATCCAGGGGCAGCCTGTCCATCGCGACTACCCATACCCAGGCGCGCCACACCTTACCCTCTGTCGTGAGTACGTTCCGAATCCGTTACCCGAACGTCAGCCTGCATATGCACCAGGGCACGCCATTGCAAATCGCGGAGATGGCGGCTCGCGGCTCGGTCGACTTCGCCATCGCGACCGAGGCCCTCGAGCTGTTCGAGGATCTGGTAATGATGCCCTGCTACCGGTGGAATCGGAGCATTATCGTCCCGCTGGGACATCCGTTGTGCGACGAACAGCCCTTGACCCTGGAGTGCGTGGCGCGCTACCCAATCGTAACCTATGTGTTCGGCTTCACCGGACGGTCCAAGCTGGACAAGGCTTTCGCGGACGCCGGGATGAGTCCCGAAGTGGTCTTTACCGCCACGGACTCCGAGGTGATCAAGACCTATGTCGCACTGGGCCTCGGGGTCGGCATCATAGCGACCATGGCCTTCGACCCGGAGCGAGATACCGGCTTGACGGCCCTCGATGCGAGCCACCTATTCGAGCAAAGTATCACCAGCATCGGCTTTCGCCGTGGTATGTATCTGCGCGGCTACATGTATGATTTCATAGAAGCTTTTGCACCCCACCTTACCTGTAGCGTTATCGAACGCGCGGTCGCGGCACGCAGCGCGGAGGAGCAGGAACAATTCATTGCCGAGTTCCTGCCCCAATTGGAAATGCGCTAACGGTTCTGGGCCGAGGCCGAGGCACGAAACCCGCGCGCAGCTACGCGACCCGCCGCTAGTCGTCGAGGTAGGCCCGCCCTCCTAGGTAGGGTTGCAGGGCCGCCGGTACGCGCACGCGGCCGTCGGCTTCCTGGTAGTTCTCCAGCACGGCGACCAGGCAGCGACCGATCGCCAGGCCGGAGCCGTTTAAGGTATGCACCGGTTCGGGACGGCCGCTCTCGGGGTTGCGCCAGCGCGCCTGCATGCGGCGGGCTTGAAACGCTTCGCAGTTGCTGCAGGAGGAGATCTCGCGGTAGCGTTGCTGACCCGGTAGCCAGACCTCCAGATCATAGGTTTTTGCCGCCGCAAACCCCATATCGCCGGTGCAAAGCGCAACGACCCGATACGGGAGCTCCAGGAGCTGCAGAACCTTCTCCGCATGGCCTGTGAGCTCCTCGAGGGCATCGTACGACGCATCGGGCCGCGCCACCTGCACCAGCTCCACTTTCTCGAACTGGTGCAAACGGATCATGCCCCGGGTGTCCTTGCCATAAGAGCCCGCCTCGGAGCGAAAGCACGGCGTGTGGCAGACGAAGCGCAGCGGCAGGGTATCGGCCTCGAGGATGCGCTCGCGCACCAGATTCGTCACCGGGACTTCGGCCGTCGGGATCAGAAACAACGGATTCTCTACGACGACGCGGAACAGATCGGCCTCGAACTTCGGCAACTGTCCTGTACCCAGCATCGCCTGCGCATTCACCAGGTAGGGGACGTGCACCTCTTCATAGCCGTGATCCCGGGTGTGCAGGTCCAGCATCAGCTGGGTCAAAGCCCGATGCAGCTGCGCGAGCCGGCCGCGCAGCACTACAAAACGCGCGCCGGAGAGCTTGGCACCCGCCTCGAAATCCATCTCCTGGTTCAGCGCCCCCAGCTCGACGTGATCACGGGGCGTGAAGTCAAAGACCGGTTGCATACCCCAACGGCTGAGCTCGATATTATCGGCCTCGGCGGCGCCATCCGGCACGCTCGGATGCGGCACATTGGGGATTTCGAGCTGCAGCCGGTGTAGCTCGACTTGGACAGTCTCCAGCACCTCGCTCGTGACCCTTAGCTGTTCCCCAAGCTGAGCCACCTCGGCAAGCAGCCCCTCGATGGGCTCGCCGCGCGCCTTGGCCTGACCGATCGTCTTGGACTGGCGGTTGCGCTCGTTCTGCAATGTCTGCGTGTCGACCTGCAGATCGCGCCGGCGCGCCTCAAGCTCACTATATTGAGCCGTATCGAGCTCGAAGCCGCGCCGGCGCAATCGAGCGGTGAGCGCTTCACAGTTGTTTCGCAGCTCTTTGGGATCTAGCATCAATCTGTCTCTTAGACTGCTTTTGCGCGCTCAACCAAGCGCGGCCTGTGGGGCACGCCAGCAACGCGACGCCGTGGGTGGATGTCAACAGGCCCTAGCGCCCATCCTTTGCCTGGGCTTTGCGGTCGAGCTCGCGCAAGCGGTTCAGATGCTCGCCGATCTTGCGCTCCAAACCGCGCTGCGTCGGACAGTAATAGCGCGCGCCGGCGAGCTCCGCGGGTAAGTACTCCACTCCCGCGGCATAAGCCTCAGGCTCATCATGCGCATGGCGATAACCGCGACCGTAGCCGAGCTCGCGCAGCAACCGCGTCGGCGCGTTGCGCAGCGCCAGCGGTACCTCCAGGCTACCGTGGCTGCGGGCATCCTCGGCGGCGGCCTGATAGGCGCGATAGACTGCGTCGCTCTTGGGCACGCTGGCGAGGTAGACCACGGCCTGGGCGATCGCGAGCTCCCCCTCCGGGCTGCCCAGCCGTTCCTGGGCATCCCAGGCATTGAGCGCGATCTGCAGCCCACGCGGATCGGCATTGCCGACGTCCTCCGATGCCATGCGCAGTAGCCGGCGCGCGATGTAGAGCGGATCGCATCCGCCCGCGAGCATGCGGCACAGCCAGTAAAGCGCGGCATCGGGCGCAGAGCCCCGAATGGATTTGTG
>JAKDMK010000386.1 GCA_030452365.1 Nitrococcus sp. | reverse complement strand
CGGTTTCGGTAATGGTCTGGAACGTGATGATCATGCCGATCACGGTGCCGATTAGTCCGAGCAATGGACCCGCCGCGACCGCGAGGCGCAAAAACGCCTGGAATCGATTGAGTTTGGGCTCCTCGCGCAACACCGCCTCGGTGATACGCAGCTCGGCGAGATCGGCATCCTCCTCGATACGGTTCGGGTCACCTTTGAACGCCAGCAGTACCCGGCCGAGCGGATTGTTGCTGTTGGGGTTATCGAGCTCCTTGAGCTGTTTGCCGACCGCGAGCCTCACGGCGATCAGCCTGACAAGCTGCATGAGAAATACGACCGCGCCGATGAGTCCGACGGCGATGATCACGTAACCCACTTCTTGTCCGAGCTTGATACGCTCAAGCCAACTCGGGCGGTCGACGTAAAGTCCGAGCAACACTCCTTGCGTCGGATCGACCACCGCCGGTGCGTAGCCTGCAGTGGCGGCCAAGAACGCGGACAGGCTCTCGCGGAACTCGTCCGGCAATTGCTGCGGCAACACACTGAGCGTATGGAGCTCCGGCATATACTTCAGAAACCGGCCCTCGGAAGTCGCGCTGAACGGACCGATCCTAAGGACTGATTCGATAGCGCTCGTGCCGTCGGTTTGCACCACCGGGGCCTGGTAGCGCACGACTTGCCCTTGGGCGGTCATTGCGCGCTGCATCTCGTACCACAACCGCTTGAGCTGCGCCGTCGTCGTAGCGCTGCTCTCGCCTTCCCCGGCAAGGGCATACAAAAACGCGAGCCGACCAACCTCGCCCCGCGGCGGCTGCAATTGGGTGGCGATCAATGACCCCTGAAGCGACGAGGCGACGTCCGCGGCGGTTTGCCGGGCGACACTGAACAAGCCCGAGAGCTTCAGCGCCCCGCCTTTTTCTTTGAGCTGGTTGGTGAGAGTGCCTATCTTGAGCTCATTCTCCGAAAACTGCCGGGAAATCTGCGCGGATGCGGCTTTGAGCTCCTCTAGCGCAGCCTGCGCGCGCTCCATCATCGCCTGTTGCTGTTCTGCAGGCGCCGCTGCGAATGCGGCCCGAGGCTTGGCGAACAGCGCCGGCTCGCCCTGGCCTTGCGCCTTAACGCGGCTGAGCAAGGCGTCGAGCGAATTTGCGGGCTCCGGCGTGGATGCGGCGATGGCGGATGTCGTGACCAGAGCCGTCAAGGCAATACCGATGACGGCGGAAACCAATTTGCTCACGATGGCGCCTCGTGCGGCACCGGCACCGGCACCGTCAGCAGTTCTGGCGCGCCCGTCTTATTGGCCATCTTGAGCGCCGTCTCGAAGGCCTCGGCGTAATCGTCAGCAACCACCCATTTGTTCTGCGTGGCGTCCCAGTAACCGGTCTCTTTGCCATCAAGGGTCTGATACATGAGAGTGACCCGACCCACCCTGACGAACTGGACAGTCCGGGTGTCTTCACCACTGCCCAACCGGCCCGTGTAGGCTCCGAGGGTGTGGCCATACTCAAGCTCGATCAAAAAGGCCTCAACTATCTGCCGGTACTGTTCCGAGATCGATACGTCGACACGCGTCAACAGATGCTTGAGATCTTGTACCCGTTGGGCACGCTCTTTGGGCAGAAACGGTAGATCGAGCGTTACGAATCGCGCCAGTGACTGGACCATGTTTTCCATCAGAGGCTTGATTTCCCGGGCGGTGTTTTCGATCTCTTGCAATTGCCGCTTGATCGAGGCGATCTCCTCGCGTTGCGCTTGAAGCTGTTCGCTCAGTTTCTTGTTGTACTGCTCGAAACTCTTGGCTTGCGCTAGTACCTGTGCGTAACGCGCGGCGGCCTCCGCGGTGCGATCGGTAAGATCGTCGATTCGCTGCTGAGACTTCGCGGCGGCGGCGTCTGTCGCGGCCTGCGCCTGCAATACGTCCTCGAGCTGTGCGCCGGCGGGCGTCACTAGGATGCATGCGAGTGCCGCGAGCAGCGCCGCCGCCGCGCGGGTCGACCTGTAAAAGACCGCTCGCCGAGGAGCAAACGCATCGCTCACGCGACGGGTGCTGAAACGCAAATTCCTCATGGCAATTGGTGTCTCCTACCGCGCGCCTGCGGCATGATGGGTGCCGGTACAGCTCAGTTTTCTAGGTTCCTCGGCAGAATTTATGGCTAGAGCCAACGTAACTGCCGGCGAGAAGCCGATGGCATGAAATCGCTGGAACCGGTCCAGAAGATGCATTCCGGCCCCAGCTCTGAGAAGAAGTCTACTTCGACTCTGACCAACCTGTCGCGGCCGCCCCCTTGACCAGGAAGTCAGCGCTGCGGGTCGAGCCGTCGGCAAATTCGAAGGTCACCGGCACCCGGTCGCCCGGCTGCAACGGATCATGCGGCGGCATGAACATGATGTGATAGCCGCCGGGCGCGAATCGAAGCTGGTCGCCGGCTGCGACATTGATCGAGTGGACGTGGCGCATCGAGCCTTCAGCACTCTGGTGCAGCATGGCCCCATCGAATGCACGCGCCGAAGCACCCGTCAAGGTGACCGTATGATCGCTTTGGTTCTCCAACACAAAATAGCCGGCCGCGGGCAGGTCAGCCGGCAGCAGCCGGATCCAGGCGTGATAGATGCGCACACCCTCACCGGCGCCGGCGAGCCCTGTCAGGGCAAGCAAGAGCGTGCCCGCCAACAATTTTCTGAACATTAAAGCTCTCCTGAGGCAAACTCCTTATGGACCCCGCCCTTATAGCCTTTCCGCGCGGCATTATGCAGTCTAAATTTAAGACGGCATGGTGCGCGAGTAAATGCGACAAATTGTCGCACCCCCCTGCGACAATTTGTCGCGTGGTAAGTGACCTGTCTCCGTTTTATGCTGGAACGCGGCGCTTCAGGGAAGCAGCGTCGCTCGCTCAATAATAATACAGCGTGCCGCGGACCCTGGCATTGGAGGCCGGGGTCCGCCGCATCGAACCTCTGGGCGGTAATCTCACGCTGCGCCCGCGGCGATGCTCCGGTGGCGCGGTGACGGCCTGAATGCGGCCGAGGCAGTGATTGATGGCGCGCGTGCCTTACGCATGCACCGGCACACCTTGCAACGCAAGCTCGGCAAATGCCCGGTCAAGGAGTGACCGACAGGCGTCTCCTCCCACCGTCACCCGTCACTTGTCCCCCGTCACCGGTCACCTGTCACCGGTCCCCCGTCTCCCGCGGCCCGGGACCCGGGAGCTGTC
>JAKDMK010000385.1 GCA_030452365.1 Nitrococcus sp. | reverse complement strand
TCATCGCCGGCGCTGTGGCTGCAGGTGTCGTTAACGACCTTGAACTGGTCGAGATCGATGTAGAACAGCGCGTGCTGCGGCGAGCCAGATTGGTCCGACGCAGCCAACCGGTGCAGGCAGCGCTCGAACTCTCGGCGGTTGATAAGTCCGGTCAAGGCATCGTGCGCCGCCTCATATCGAAGTTCGCGGTTGGCGGAATCGACACGGGCGTTGGCCTCCTGCAGATCCAGCGCGAGCTTGGCTTTCTCCGCGGCAAGATAGAATGCCTGCTGCAAACTCATCGAGAAATTGCGCGCGGTGTAGGCGAGCACCACCCCAAAAACGACTGTCAGAACGCCGAGGATGGGATGGGGCGACGCTGGGCTGAGAACAAACCACAGACCCAACGGAACGAGTATGACACCAATATAGCTGCAATAGAGCCGGAACACGCTGGCCAAGATCGGCACGGAACCCGCGCATATACCGGCGATCACCATCACCACCAGAAGCTGCTGCGCGGGTGTGGCGCTGGACATGAATAGAGGCGTCATGCCCCATATGACGCCGCTGGGTAGATAGCGCGCCTGAAAAGCCTGGGCCCAGCGCTGCGGACTCGATCCCCCATCGCAGCGATAGCGGTGGATGAGGATGAAAGTGAATGCGTAGATAGCTATCAGTACAAGACACCATGCCGGCAGCCACGACATTGCTGCCGTCGAACCCAGAACCGACGCCAGCGCAACAGCCGCGCACGCCTTGGCGATCATGCCCGCCGGCGCCTGCGCAAACAGGTGCCGGACCAGCGCGGCCTCCCCCTTCAATGCCGCGCCGCCGCGCTCCGCCGTCCCACTGATCTCGGCGATGCCGGGACTCAGGCTCCCCGAGTGCTCGTTTCCCGCCATGGATTCAATAAGAACGGTCTCATCCGGTGTTCAGATCTATAGTTCGTTAGCGACACGATGGACATAATCATTAGCGCATTATCCGCGATATGTCAGAATACCGAACAGGAGCTTTGGGTCGGCCGCGGCCATTGAGATGATCCTATTCTGCCCATTGCTCCATCGCTAGGGCCTCGCGCGCGGCCCGCTTTATGGCCTACCGCCACCAGGCTGACGACTCCGGACGCTCCTGCCGCTCGCATTCGACTGCGAACGGCCTGACTACGCGCAGAACACCGCACTAGCAGCGGGCAGATGGGGCGATTTGTGCCTGTGGGACCCGCGCGCGGCCGGATGTGGCGGAGCGTTGCTAGGCGAGCAGCTCTTGGAGATCGCTACTTGCTACTGTGTATGCACTGCATCGGTTTGCCAAAACCACTCGCAAAATTGGCCCATCTGCCGAAATGACGGCGGTGCGGGTGCAGACGGCGAGCAAGCCCTTTGACGGTAAACTTTTGCCAATGGTCTTTTCTGCTGTATTCCTGGCAGGCGCCGGAACGCGCGCCCGGGTCGCGGCGAGCGCGCCGCCAGTGCTCGGGGCCGGTTCGTGATCGAAGTTCCCGCGGTCGACGCGGAAAGGCGGCTGCGTGATGCGGCCACCGCTGGCGGTGTCGGTCCCATCCTGTTTGCACGTGGCCTGCACGGCGACCAAATGCTGTTGACCGCACTGTTGGTGCGCCCGGTGGATACACCAGCGCCGAAGCTCACGACCCCGGAGGGTGCGTTCACCCCCGAGACGGTCGATACACGCGGCGGCTTTCAGGTATGGCGCTACACGTTCTGCGTGCCGGCGGTCAGCGATGCGCAATACAGCCTCGAGGGCCATCGCTATGCAGTCAATGCCGCGCTCGGTTCAGACCTGCGTCTGGCCTACGTGTCCTGCAATGGTAGAGAGTATGGCGATCGTGACCGTTCCGTGACCGAGCGCAACGCGCTGTGGCGGCGGCTGGCGCGAGAGCATGCCGAGCGACCGTTTCAGCTCCTGTTGCAGGGCGGTGATCAAATTTATGCCGATGAGATGTTCGATCTCCACCCGGCGCTGCGCGCCTGGACCAACCGAGAGCGCCCGTTTGCCGATGGCGTTAAGTACTGCGAGCTAGCGGAGGATCTGCGCAACTACCTTTTTGCGCGCTACCTGGAGCTCTACGGACAGCCCGCCACGGCATGGCTCATGGCTCGGGTACCCTCGCTTGCCATGTGGGACGATCACGACATCTGCGACGGCTGGGGCTCCCTGCCCTGCGCCCAGCTCGATTCGCCGATCGGCCGGAGTGTATTCCAGATCGCCCGCGAGCTCTTCCTGCTCTTCCAGCTTGGCGCTCCGCGCGACGAGCTGCCGGCCATTTGCCCGGATCGCAGCGGTTCGACCTTGACCTGGACGCTGCGATTGCCAGGGCTGCGGCTTATCGCCCCCGATCTGCGCTCGGAGCGCCGCCCCAATCGCGTGCTGGGCGAGCACGGCTGGGCGGCCTTGCGCAGCGAACTGGATGCGGTCAGCAGCGAGCAAGTGCTCGTGCTCTCCAGCGTCCCTGTGCTTGGCCCACGGCTGTCATGGGTCGAGGCCGCGCTGCGGCTGATCCCACACATGCAGAAATATGAAGACGATCTGCGCGACCAGTGGCAAAGCTGGACGCACCGGAGCGAATGGCGCGCGTTACTAGAGGCGCTGCTTGCCGTCCATGAGCGTGGCGATAGCCGCGTTACCGTTTTGTCCGGCGAAATCCACTTGGCAACGCATGGCACCATGCAGACCCGAGTTGGCCCATTGCACCAGCTCGTCGCCTCGGGCGTGACGCACCCGGCTCCACCCGCGGCCTACGCGCGGGCGCTTGGCATGCTGGCCCGCTTCGCTGACTCGCCGCTGCCGAACCACCCAATCCGCCTGCATCCGCTGCCTGGGCAACGCGCCACCTACACCGCGCAGCGAAATTATCTGATCCTCGAACGCCGCGCAGAGCGCTGGCGCGCCTGGTGGGAGCTAGAGCACAGCGGCACGACGCCCTGTCTCGATCTGGTGTAGCCGGCGGAAACGTTCCCTGGTGGTAACTGCTCACCCGGGGGTAATCGCATACCGATTGAGGGCGAAGGCGCATTCGCGCATTAAACGTCGCGATTTTCTGCTGCGTAGCCGCGTAGGGCGCAATAGCGAAGCGTATTGCGCCGCATGCTTCTGTATTCCCAAGGGATCGCCGACTTACAGTCGGCTTCTCCGGATTACCGAGTGCAACTCGGCGATCCCAGACATTCGGCGCATTACGGCCTGTTCGGCCTA
>JAKDMK010000384.1 GCA_030452365.1 Nitrococcus sp. | reverse complement strand
GGTGAAGTCCTCCAGGGCGTTGAGCGCGAGCTTGTTGTCGCAGCGCATGCTCGCGAGCAGGGTCTCGATCTGCTGCTCCACGCTGCCTTCGCCGTTTTGGCCGAACTTCAGCCCGTTCTCGATGGTGGCGGCCCGCAGCCCGGCCTCGCTCGGGTAGAAGAGCCGGTTATAGGTTCCCTGCAACGCTTGAACGAACGACTGCTCGACGCTCTCGAGCGCCTCCTCGGCCTGAGCGCGAAGCGTATCGCCCGGGCGCAGGCTCTTGACGATGCTCTCCACGGCATAGCGCTCGCGCAAGGTTTCGTCGACCCGGCTCGCCATGTGCGTGTCGTTGCCCGAGAGCACCAGCAGGTGGTTCTTCTCGGCCACGCAGGCATAGAAGCGCTGGATGTCCTCCGGCGGCACGCGGTTATCCGGCGGCACGACCACCAGCACCCGGTGGCCGGCGAGATTGATCTCGTTGATCTCCGGCATCACCAGCACTTCCTGGTAGGCCTGCCGGGAGCGGGGCTGGAGCTCGCCTTGCAGGTAGTTGCGCAGCGCCTTTTCGACCTTGCCCTTGGGCAGGCTCTGCGCCTCCTTCTGGATGCGCTTGGTGAGGTTCTCCGTGTCCTTGAAATAGAACAGCTCGCCGTCGGAGTGCAGGTACCAGGCGCTCCTGCGCAACTGCTCGAAAGCGTCGCTGAACTCCTGCGGCTTGCGGTTCGGCGCCGCGAGGTACTCGATGATCTCTTCGCGCCGCAGGCCGACATGACCCCTGACGGCGAGCGAGAGCGAGGAGGAGAGGATCATGGCGGCCACCTGGCTGCCGGCATCGCTATTCAGGTTGGCATCGATAGTCTCGGCGTGCGCGCTGCCTCCATCGGCAATGTCCATAGTGATCGCCGGGCGCAGCGCGGAGTTGATGTCCGTGACCTCATCCAGCACTTGGCGGTCATTGAGATCGAGATGCTGCGTACCGATCAGAAAGACATCGTTGTACTCCCGCCGCCACACCGAGCGCGTGACCCGGGCGGCGAACTGCAGCAGACCGCGCGTCTCGCGAAAGGCCGGGTTGTCCTTGAACAGCGCGACCAGGTGCTTGAACGAGGGGTGAAAGGGATAGGTCTCGCGGACTTCGTCCGCTACCTGCTCCAGGCTGCGCGCCGTGAGATAGCCGCCGTCTTCGGCGAGCTTGATCTGCTCGGCATAGGCCGCGGCGACCTCGTCGATGTCCTCGGTGCTTGGCAGCGAGGCGAACAGGCGCTTTCGCAGAATAGCGTAGATCTCGCCGCCGTCGAGCGACACCGGAGTGATCACGCGCGCCTGGCGGGCGGCCTCGCGCTGCACATCGGCCACGAGCTTGCGCACCTCCTTGACCTGCTCGTGGTAGCTGTCCGTCAGATTGGCCAGCACGACGCAGCAGCGCGGCAGCTCCAGGGCGGCCACGAAGAGGTTGGACAATGCCCGGGTAAGCACATCGACCAGCGAGCCCCGGCCGACCGCGATCGTGCGCGCATCGAGAAAGTAAGGCGGCAGCTCGTCGAAGAGGATCAACGTCGGCTGATCGCCGATCATCTGCTTCCAGTCTTCCTTGCCGGGCGCCCTGGGGCCGTTCTCCCAGAAAGGCCGCATCGGCCCGGCGGCGCCGAGCTGCGCGCCGATCGCGCCCCAGAGAAAATGATCCGGGCTGTCCCGGCCATCGAAAACGGCTACCCGGGCCGGTGTGCCGTCGAGGCGCTGCACCACGTCGCTCGCGAGCACCGAGGCACGCCGCGCGGGATGCCGGGCCAGCAGGCCAAGCGCGCTCATCAGGTGTGTTTTGCCGCCGCCCATGGCTTGGGCAAGCTCGAAGACGGCTTGGTTGGTCTGCCCGGAAAGCCGCAGCAGCGCCTCGCGCAGCAGTTCCTCCATGCCCTGGGTCAGATAGTTCTTCTCGAAGAAGGCGCGCCCTTCATCGGGCGCTTCAATCACCTGCGCCAGGCTCTCGATGCCGCCCGCCACCTGGTAATCCATGGTTGACACATGCAGCGTGCAGGCGTCCTTGACCGTTTTCAGCATTCCTTGCCCCTATTCCCTGGACGGCAAAACGCCGCCGCTCATGGGAAATTACCCACCCCGTCAAGGCGATTCCGGGGAAGTCCTCACAGGATTGGGCAAATGCAGGCGAGATTTGCTAACGAGTTGGCATCGACAGACAAACCGCAGGCCGAACTGCGCACCCATTACGGCGCCAGAGCCCCGAGCAGGTAGGCGGTTGGATCGAGGCTCAGCGCTGACCGACCTGCCCAAACTGGAACCATCGGCCACCACTTTGGTCTGAAGCTACGAGGCAGACACGAACGAAACGCCAAGGCCGCTAAACCTCAGTGGTCTTCCCAAGCAGACCAGCCCACACGACCTCTAAAGGAGGCAACCATGCCACGCAGAAAAACCTATACCGGATTCAACAATCCTTTCCTTCTCTGGACTGAGCTGGCAATGAAGACCGGTGAGATGATGCTGGCCTCGGCGTCGGTCATCGATCACCGCACGCGGCGTATGAGTGCAGCCGGCGCCCAGCCGAGTGCGCGCGACCGGCGCGAGTTTGGCGTGATGCGGGATGAAAAGATCAAGGCGACCAACCAAGCGTCACAAGCCATGACCGCGCAGTTCTTGCGGACGGATCCGCTGCTCTGGGTGCGGGCGTATCAGCAGATGGTGGCAGTGACGACGGCGATGATGTCGCTGGCCGCAAGTCGCACCATTAATCAGCTCTTCGAGCGCCAAGCACGGCTCATGCGCACGCTAAGCGGGTCGATTACCCCAATGTTCGCGTTCTCTGCGGCTACCGCGCGGCTCGCTCAACGTGGACTCACGCCGATCCATTCCAGGGCGACGGCCAATGCCAGGCGGCTTGGCAAATGATGTGCGGCCTCGGCGCAGCACGGGCTCACCGGGGCTGATGCCGGGGTCAGTTCTCGCATTGTTGCATCCAGTGCCTGCGCACGATACGCCTGACCGTCGCTAAATGCAGTCCGTGATACGCGGCGATTTCGCGGTAACTGTAGGCGCCTGTACCATAGGCCGCGATAATGGCGTCATTTCGATCCGGATTGGCCTCGGCAATCTGCTCTAGCGATGGTACGGGTGCACGGCGTTGTCGTTTCGGGATGCTGAGCTCGTCCCCCCGAACCCGCATTTTACCCTGCATGCGCTCCACGAACTTGTCATCGC
>JAKDMK010000383.1 GCA_030452365.1 Nitrococcus sp. | reverse complement strand
CCGCTCGCAGCGGCAGCCAGGTGATTTCGGTGCGGACGCCGCGCTTGGCCAACCCGTGCGCGAGCCGTTCTGTGAAGACGTCTGTGCCGGTGCCCGTTCGCACTGTGGGAAACCATACAGCAACTTCAGGCTCATGCAGATTGGCGCCGCGCTGCCTGTTCGACACCTGCCTGGCGCAGGCATGGACAGGCGGCAGGCGGGGCCTTC
Organism: Nitrococcus sp.; assembly: GCA_030452365.1. Classification (GTDB taxonomy): domain Bacteria; phylum Pseudomonadota; class Gammaproteobacteria; order Nitrococcales; family Nitrococcaceae; genus Nitrococcus. The sequence continues at coordinate 2,989 of JAKDMK010000383.1, read as the reverse complement.
GGCCTAATGCACCTACGGCGACTGAGCTACGTTGGTTCAGGCTACGTCGCGCGCACCCCTGTCACCCGCATGGAACGGTATCAGACCCGATGCGACAGCATCGAGAATGACTATCTCAACGACCGAGCCATCTTCCGCATAGCTCACGTTCACATTCCAGTCTTGGGATGTCTCGTGTACGATGGGCTTGTCGCTGAATTTCAGCTCGAGGATTTCATCCTGGGGATGGTAAACGGCTTTCACGACGAGCGCTCCCATTCAAAATGATGCATGACCGTTTTGACGATCAAGCTCTCCTCAACCACGGCCGCAACGCAGAGCAGATTGTCCGCCCGATCGGGAAACCAGTGAGCGATCCACAATCGATGCTCATCTTTGTACCGAGTTACGCCATTTTCGATCAGCTCCAGGAGCAGAGTCTCGCCCATATCGGGCTCGGCCATGCGCCGACGGGCGTGATGGGTGAGGATGATAGGGCGATTAAAACGCTGACTGAACATGCCTCGAATCCTTTCACAGCCAGTGTACCCCGGATCAAGCCCAACGCAATCCGGCCCGAGCATGTAGAAGCGGGCATGAGGTCGCGTCTTGTTTCTTGCAGAGCGCTTGAATACCCCAGTTAAACTCGCCGATCGCGCTATGCGATACGGGAAAGGGGCCCTATCTGCTTCGATCGCATCAATCTGGACCAAGTGGATCAGCGATTCCGCGGAGATATTCTCAATGCGGGCGTATGTCTTTGCGGGGCGAGCGCTTTGCGCTTTCTCGTACTATTCGCTATCGCGTGCGGAAAACTACACGCTTTCCAAGCGTTATGAGGCGTTGGCCAAACAAGAGCAGGGCGTCACTTTTGTCGGGCGTATCGCGCAATACCGTTACTACAACATGGATCAGGTGGCGGGAGCGGTGCCGGCAGCCGCCAAGCGTATGCTTCGCACATCCGAAGACGCGTGAAAAGGACCATGTCCAACGCTATTGGAGAAAGGTCGTATTCCTAACATCACGGCATGGGGCAATGGTCGACTGCACATCAATGTATTACTATTTATCAATAAGGTAATACTAACGGAGCATCCCATGGCCTCGACGCTGACAAGTAAGGGACAGGTCACCGTGCCCAAGAAGTTTCGTGATTACCTCGGACTCAAGCCTGGTGCCGCCGTGGATTTCTCGCTGGGCCCGCAAGGTGAGGTGATTGTCCGCGCGGCGGCGGCGCCCAAACCGCAGCACCGGAAGGGCCGCTTTGCACACCTGCGCGGTACACTCGACACCGGGCAGACCACCGATGCCCTGATGGCGTCGTTGCGCGATTACGACGCGGATGCGCGCGACCCCGGGCTCAAATGATCCTGGTTGACACCTGATGTATTGCTGGATGTGGTGCAGGCCGATGCACATTGGGCTGACTGGTCGCAGGCGCAACTGGAACGCGCGGCTGAGCACGGCGGGCTACTGATCAACCCCATCATCTATGCCAAGTTTGCCGTGTGGTACGACGACATAGAGCAGGTGGAAAGCGTGCTGGCGGATTTCGGAACCGCCTTCGAGGCTTTGCCGCGAGAAGCTTTGTTTTTGGCCGGCAAAGCGTTTCGACAATATCGCACCCGTCGCGGTACTCGAGCCAGTGTGTTACCGGATCTTTTCATCGGTGCCCATGCCGCCGTATGTGAGCTGCCGTTGCTGACGCGGGATACCGCACGTATCCGCAGCTACTTTCCAACCGTGGCGTTACTGGCTCCGGCACGGGATTGATGGTCGCACGTTTGGCTATTCGTTCACTTCACGATCCCGAGAAAAACAGCCAGGCAACGCTCGACTTCTATCAATGTGATGGCATTTATGTGCCCGAAAACGCGCCCAATCCTGTCACGCCTCACGGTCATGGTCTTGTCGATCATGATCTGCGAGGGCTTTTCCAGAGCATTGACCTCGTTAGGCTGCAAGGTGACCCGCAGCAGTGGCGCCTCAAAAAGTATATTGGTCAGGGGCAAGACGGTAACGCTCGTATGCTCGTTGAATTGATCGGCCTGGATCGCCAGGGCGGGCCTCGGTTTCCCGTAGTCGCCCTGCATGACGATGGTTACGAAGTCGCCGCGCTTCAACCTGTCCAACCATCCAGGTCTGTAAAGGCGTCATCCATGAATTGCGGCAGGTCGGTGTCGGCGCTATCCGCCTGGGCGACCAGGCGACACTGGCGGCGGCATTCAGCGGAAAAACCAGGTCGGCGTGTATCCGGCACCCAGATTTGCACCGGGCGCAATCCGGCCATGCGCAAGGTATCGCGGTGCTTTTGTACGCGCTTGTTTGCATCAGTTGCCATATCCAACGCACTCGATATCGTTACATGTAACAAAACACGGGCGATGACGGTTTGGCTAGCGCCTGCGCTCAGACGTCCGGGGCAGCTCACACGAGACTGAACGCCACCCCATACTCTTCTCCCTCGACCATGGCGCCATTGGTGCACAGAATCGGTCCGATCCTCCTGCGAGCCGCGGGCACCCTCGTCAAGATCTTTTCTCATCGTCGGCGCCGGCTACTGCGGCAGCTTGATGCTGCCGAGCTTCGTGGCCGCGGATTCCAACCCTTGAAGTATGGGTTCGCCTACGCCCCTCGGAAATTTAGCGGGCAGCATGGCACGCATATTGGCAATCACTCCAGGCGTGGCCTGCACCAGGTCATGGATGATCTTGTAGGCAACGCCCTGGTCGAGGCCGCAGGCCCGCGCTGTGGATAGCCAATGCCGTGGCTGGATGTCGGCCCACCGGTAATGGCGGTTGTGCGATATCGCCGCCATCGCCATTTTCACCTTCTTCGGTGCCCATTGGTTTGCGCCATGCCCCAGCACCGGCCATGCAGATATCAGATCATAGAGCGGCGTGAGCTGGTAGCGGCCCCGTGGCTTGATGGCAATACTGAAATTCTTGGCATGGCCGTCCATGGCCCCCAACATCCAGAACACGACCTGGGTCTTGAGAAAGGTAAGGCG
>JAKDMK010000078.1 GCA_030452365.1 Nitrococcus sp. | reverse complement strand
GCTCATAGGGATGGTCATGACCATACAGTTGCTCATGCGCCTTTGCCTTGAGGTCGGCGTGTCACTGCGGATGCATCTGCAATGGTAATTGCGACATAATATTCCGGGTCGCCAACCGCCAACTCCAGCGTGCCGTCGAGCACCGTGGGCTCGGCCAGGTGGATGCTGTACTGCAGCGTCACCCGACCGTCCTCGTAGGCCATCGACTGATCGCCCACCGCTTCGAAGGCGAGGTCGCGTTCGCCGATCGAAGCGTAGGTGTAGAACTGATAGCCGGCGAGCCCGACCATGTTCTCGTCGGCAAGCCGCTGCATCTCGGGACTGCTTACCACCCCGTCGTCATCAGTATCGAGCCCCTGGATTATCCAGGCCGAGAAGGAAGGATCGAAGGTCCATTCGTGCCGCAGCTGCTCGATGGCGCCAGCATCGTTGAAGACCAACTTTGCCCTGGCGTCGACGAAGATGTGCGGGTGTGCCGAGGCGGGAGGCGCGCCGGTCAGAATCAGCAACAGGCCGGAAACCGCCGCGACCAGATGTCGAACCGAAAATTCCACCGGCATGTGCCGAGCCCCCGGCAAGAGAGTTGATCACGGTCGGCAATAGGTCACCGTTGTGTGCGACGAGTCTTCCACTGTCGGCGCCCGCCCTGATCCAGGCTCATGGCGAGTATTGCTGGGGTAGGAATGCTTTACGGCGAAACCAAGACTGGATCGATCCGCACTAGCGAGTCGACACACACACACACACACAATGCCTACCCGCCATCAGGTCAGAGGCGCGCTCCGTCCTTCTGGCCTTGGTCACGACGGCATGACCCAGACCGTATCTGTGCGTGGGTTGCGGGTCAGCGTTGCCTCGATGCGGTAGATGCGCGCGAGGCGCTCCGTGGTGAGGACGTGTTCAGGCGAACCGAGCGCTTCCATGCGCCCCTTGTACAACAAGCACAGCCGGTCGCAGAACATCGCAGCCAGGTTGAGGTCGTGCAGGGCGGCGATCACCGTCACGCCGAGGTTGCGCACGAAACGCAGCAACTGGATCTGGTGATGAAGGTCGAGGTGATTGGTAGGTTCATCGAGTACCAGCACCGCTGGCTGCTGCACCAGCGCCCTGGCCACCAGCACCCGCTGGCGCTCACCGCCCGACAGGGTGTGGAAGAGACGGTCCTTGAACGGGATCAGTTGCAGCAGAGCGATAGCGGAATCGATCAGGGTCCTGTCATGGTCGGAGTCGGTTTCGAATAGCCGCTTGTGGGCCGAGCGCCCCATGGCGACGATATCGCTAACCGTGAGCGGAAAATCGGCAGGCATGTCCTGCAGCACCGCTCCAATGTGGCGGGCGGTCCAGCCCGCCGATTGCTGCCAGACATCCATGTCATTGACCCGCACCTGACCGGAAGTCGGCCGGTTGGTCCTGTAGATGGTGCGCAACAGCGACGATTTGCCGGCCCCGTTCGGTCCGAGCAGGCCGATCATCTCGCCAGGAGCGGCATTGAGCGAAATGCCGCTGACCAGGTCGCGGCCATCGATTGCGAAGCTCACGCCTTCGAGGCAGAGGCGCCCGGGATGCAGGCTCATGCATGCCTGCCTTTGGCGTCGCGCCGTAGCAACCAGATGAAGAAAGGCCCGCCGACCAGTGCGGTGATGATTCCGACTGGCAGCTCCAGCGGCGAAATCACGCTGCGTGCCACCATATCCGCGCCGATGGTGAAGCTGGCGCCAACCAACGCGACGACCGGCAGCGCTCGCCGATGGTCGGCCCCAACCAGAAATCTTACAATGTGCGGAACGATGAGCCCGACAAAACCGATGACCCCGGACACGGCGACCATGACGCCGGTCAGGGCGGCGGTGAGAACGAACATGCTCTGGCGGAAGCGGTTGACGTCGAGGCCGAGTGCCGTGGCGCTCTCGTCGCCCGCCATCAGGAGGTTGAGCCGACGCGCTTGCACCAGCATCACGCCAAGGCCGATTATCAGCGCCGCGACGGGAAGCGGCAACAGCTTCCATTGCGCTGAGCCGAAGCTTCCAAGCGTCCAGAACAGCACGCGCGCCGCCATTTGCGGATCGGGTGAGGTGAGCACCAGCAGGCTGGTGAGGGCGCCAAGCACGGAACTCATGGCGATGCCGGCCAGCACCAGACGCGTTGGGGACATCGACCCACCGGTCCGCGCCACCCAGAAGACGCTCACCAGCGTCACCAGGGCACCGGCAAAGGCAGAGAGATGGAGGCTGAAAGCGCCAAGACCAACCAGGCCCCAGCGCATCGCCACCACCGCTCCGGTGGCGGCGCCGGACGAGACGCCCAGCATGCTCGGTCCGGCAAGGGGATTGCGCACGATGGCCTGGATGGTCATGCCGGTCGCTGCCAGTGTTGCTCCGACCGCCCCGGCCAGAATGACCCGTGGCGCACGGGTTTCGATGATGATGGTGGTATAGACGTCGCGCCAGGTGGCTGGCACGAGTTCCATGCCAAGGACGGCATTGACGATAACCCCCAACGCCGTCGGTGCCGGTATGTGCACTGATCCCAGCATCAGCCCAGCCAATGCCAGGACCAGAAGCAATCCGGTCAGCAGCCCCGTCACCGCGCCATATGAGAGCATGGCGTGCCGCTCTTGCGGCCGGGTATCGGCACCGCTGGATTGTGCAGGCGAATGCTCGACCCCCGTCGAGCGCAGCATGGCGAGCAATCGCGCCTGGTCGGGCATTGGCAGGCTGTCTGACCGGATATCCGTCATGGCGGTTTATTCCTCGAAGGCGTCCGGATGGAACGCCCTGGCCATAGTCTCGACGGCATCAACCGTGCTCGGTCCCGGCTGAGCCTGGACGGAATTGATGAGGATGAAGCGGTCGTTCAGGACGGCCGGCACATCGGCGATGATGGGTATGGTCTTGAGAGTGTCGACACGGGCCTGACCTAATTCCGTTGCGGGATTCTCCACCACCTGGCCGCTGGCGGTGCCGGAGTAATAGACGACGACGTACTCGGGCGCCCGAACCGCCACCTGCTCCCAGCTCACCGTGCCGTAACGGTCGGCGACGTCGGCGAAGATATTCTTGCCACCAGCCGCCTCGACGGCCTGAGACAGCAGCGTATTGCCAAGGACCGCGCGGGGTGCGGCGTCGCCGCCATTGTAGATGAAGACCGGGATCGGATCGGTGCCAGCCAGTTTGGCCTCGACGGTCTCGAGCCGTCCGGACAAATTCTCGATCAGCGCTTTGCCACGATCCGCGACGCCGAAGATGGCGGCGACGGAATGGATTTCGTCAAACAGCTCCGCAAAGCCGAACGGCCCCAGATTGCAGCCTTCCTCATTGAGCCGGGTCTTCATGCCAAGGTCATGAAGCTGATCGCGGGTGTGACGGGACTCGCTGAACCCGTCCGGATAGCCCGAATAGACGAAATCGGCTTCGGCTTCGATCAATTGTTCGGTGGTGGCAACCAGCGGCGAGAGGATCGGCACCGTTGCATAGGCTTCGGCATAATCCGGGCTGATCTCGAGATTGGCCATGTAGGAGGTGCCCGCCATGCTGTCCTCGAGGCCAAGGGCCAGCAGCATTTCGGTGGCATTGTTGGAGAGCGTGACGGCACGCTGTGGCGGCGCTTCGTAGACGGTGGTTACGCCGCAATTCTCGTCGGTCATGGGGAAGGCTGCGTCCTGGGCAAAGGACGGAGCCGCCATGGCCAGGGCGGCGACAGCGCTGCTGAGCAGGGCACGACGGGGCAGGGTAGGCAGGATCATGGAGAAGCCTCTGTTTGGGTTGGTAGGGATGGCAGGGTTTTGAGAGCGGGAAGCACCTCCCGGCCGAACAGGGTGGCCATGGATTCAGCCTCGTCTTCTGCGACCTCGCATTGCAGTTGAAGATGAGGCGGATGCTGTCGATGCCGGTGGTCTGGCGCAGTGCCACGATTTGCGTGAAGCAGTCCTCGGGATTGCCGGCGATCATCTGCTGGGCAAGGAATGCATCGCGATCGATGGGCTTGACGGTGTCCAAGGGGCGGTTCTGAGCAATGGCGTAACGGCAACGCCGTTCGGAGAGCCGCGGTAGTAGGGTATCCACGGCATCGAGCGCGGCCTCTGTGGTGGCGCCGATAGTCACATAGCGCGAGATCGAGAAATCGGCAGGGTGCGGCCAGAGGTATTGCCGGTCAGTTCGTCATAGACGCCGAGTTGCCGGACTTCTGACGGCTCGAGGCTGAGCAGCAACGGCAGATGATGTTCGATAGCCAAGGCGACGGTTTCCGGGGTCGACCCGACGATATAGATCGGGATCCGTTCGTCTATCGCCAGCAGCGGTCCCACCGAATGGTTTGAAGCCGGCCACGCTCCGTCCGCTGGAACGTTGGTCGGCCCGAGCCAGGCCGAGCGCATCAATTTGAAGGATTGCTCGAACAGCGCGCGGGTGCACGATGGATCGATGCCGAGAGTCTGAAGCGTCGACGGAAACGTGCCGCGTCCAATACCGAAATCGAACCGCCCAGCGCTTTGCCAGTGAAGCTGCGCAACCTGCTCGGCCAGCAACAGCGGATGATAAAGCGGCAAAACGACGATCGAGGTACCGACCCGAAGCCGTTCCGTGCGTGCCAGGATGGCCGAAGCCAGCAAAAGCGTTGAGGGGTACGGGTCAGGCGGCTGCTGGAAATGGAATTCGTTGAACCAGATGCCGTCGTAGCCAAGTGCATCCATGCGCGCGCAGAAAGCGAGCACGCCCCGATGGTCGAGCTGCTTCGAGCCGCGGGTGAACCCGGCGATATCGACCCTCATAACGCCAACTCCGGGTCCGCGGAGGGATCATGGCCGGATCGTGCGGAAAACAACGGCGCGATAATGCCGGCCTCAACCAGCGGAGAACCTTTGGCGTCAAACTGCGGCGTGACGAAATGGATGGCGCTAGTGCACATCGGGCCTTGCATCCTCGATCGAGGATGCAAAGACCTGTGCTCGCGCCCGGTAGTGTGACGTGGTCATTGTCTGCCCCCTTGCCGGAACACCTCGTCCGGCTTCATGGTCTATCGCTCGGGCAGGTCTCCTGGCTCGCGGCTCCAACGCTTCTCGCCGCCTTCCCGGATTCTGTCTGAATCCAGTGGCACTCGTGCGAAAAGCTCGCCGCTTACAGTTGCGAGGGCAGCCACGGAATTGGCCCCTGATGGGTAATCCGCACCGTGTTCCCTTTTAATCCGCGCGTCATGGCGGAACCGAAGCAAGACGTTGATGCCATGACGTCAAGCGGCGTGCAAGGCCTTATGGATCGATCTGGGGCGGTCGCATGGTGTGCCAGGGTCTCGGCTGGTAAACTATGAAACACCGTGCACCCGGCCCTGGGTGCGTGTACATCGGCTGCATTCCAGGTGCCCCTGCCAACCCCTCAATGCAAGATGCGTGTATTCCAGATGATCGACGGATTCGACAAACCGAAACTTCAGATCCGGGTCAAGTTCACGCCCGCCTGGTTCATGGGCCCGGGAAAGGCCGACCTTCTCGATCTTATCGACAAGACTGGTTCCATTGCCGCGGCGGGGCGGGAAATGGGCATGAGCTACAAGCGCGCCTGGCAACTTGTCGAAACCATGAATGCCATGTTCCGCGACCCGCTGGTTGAAAGCACGCGTGGGGGCGCAAGCGGTGGCGGCGCCGCCCTGACGCCGATCGGGAAGAGCGTGCTCGCCGCCTACCGCAAGTTGGAAGTGCAAACTGAACGGGTTGGACAGGATGCGATAGAGGAGATGCAGTCGCTGCTCGGCGATACTCCCGGAAGAAAATAGAGCTTGCCCTCTAACGGATCGATCTGCGATGTTTCCGACGAAACATATCGATGGGGAAGTTGGTGATGTTTGTTACTATCCGGCCTCTGCTTGGTGTGGGTACGGCCGTTGCGTTCAGCCTGATGGCACAGGCAATGTCTGCGCAAGCGGACGAGATCACAATTTTCGCGGCCGCGAGCCTGACCAATGCGATGCAGGAGATTGAGCAGCGCTTTGAGGCGCAAAGCGAGCATATGGTCACCGTTTCTCTCGCCGGATCCTCGGCGCTTGCACGCCAGATTCAGCAGGGCGCACCGGCGGACGTCTTCATTTCGGCAAATCCAGGCTGGATGGACACGCTGGAGAGCGACGGCCTGCTGGAAGCGGGCACGCGATTTGACCTTCTGAACAATTCCATCGTGCTGATTGCTCATGGTCAGAACGCGGAGCAGGTAGAGATCGGACCGGACATGAATCTTGCCAGACTGCTGGATAACGGCCGGCTGGCAATGGCGCTGGTCGACGCCGTACCAGCCGGAATTTACGGCAAGGCGTCGCTGGAAAGCCTTGGTCTCTGGGACGATGTCGAGGCACGCGTGGCGCAGACCGACAATGTTCGCGCAGCGCTGGCGCTCGTCGCCACAGGGGAGGCTCCGTACGGCATTGTTTACGCCACCGACGCGGTGGCTGAGGACAACGTGACCGTGATTGGTACATTCCCTGCCGACAGCCATCCGCCGATCGTCTATCCGGTAGCCGACTTGGCGAACCGGGATTTTCCGGCCGAGTCGGAGTTTCTGAGCTATCTTCGCGGACCCGATGCGCGCCAAGCCTTCGAGCGACAGGGGTTCGTGGTGGTGACTGAATAGCCGGTCGTGGACTGGCTCGGACCCGAGGAATGGAGAGCGGTTGAACTCTCCCTGCGCGTTTCGCTTCTGGCAACATTCGCCAGCTTGCCTCTGGGCATATTCGTTGCCTATGCACTGGCGCGCTGGCAGTTTCCAGGCAAGCAGCTACTGAATGGGATCGTTCATTTGCCGCTCATCCTGCCTCCAGTCGTCACGGGCTATCTGCTGCTTCTGACCCTGGGCACAAAGGGACCGGTCGGCAGCATCCTGCAGGAATTTGGCATCGTATTCGCGTTCCGCTGGACGGGTGCCGCGCTTGCAGCCGGTACGATGGCCTTTCCCCTCATGGTGCGCGCCATTCGTCTCTCCATCGAGGCGGTTGATCCCAGGCTGGAGGACGCGAGTGCTACGCTCGGGGCGTCGCCGCCATGGGTCTTCGTGACCGTTACCTTACCCCTGATCCTGCCCGGCATCGTCGCCGGCTCCATTCTGGCATTCGCCAAGGCGATGGGTGAGTTCGGTGCAACCATCACCTTCGTATCCAACATTCCCGGACAGACACGAACGATCCCCTCGGCCATATATGCATTCCTGCAGGTACCCGGCAAAGAGGACGCGGCGCTGCGGTTGGTTCTTGTATCGGTAATTATCGCCATGGCTGCATTGTTGGCGTCGGAACTGGTTGCCCAGCGCATAGCGAAATGGATTTCGCACGCATGACCCTGTCCGTCACGCTTCAGCATGATTTTGGCTCATTCATCCTCGATGCCTCGTTCGAGGCGCCGACAGGCATCACCGTCCTGTTTGGCCGTTCCGGATCGGGCAAGACCACCATTATCAACGCCGTGGCAGGTCTGCTGCGCCCCAGGGTGGGTCGGGTCGCTACGGATAGCTGGGTTCTGGGCGATACCAGCAACGGGGTGTGGCTGCCGGCACACAAGCGCAGGCTTGGCTACATCTTTCAGGAAGGACGGCTGTTCCCCCATTTGTCTGTGCGCCAGAATCTTGCCTATGGCCGACGTTTCGCGCCGAAAGACGCGCCACGCGAAGACATGGGCCGGGTCATTGACCTGCTTGGCCTTGGGCACCTGCTCGACCGACGGCCGGGCTACCTCTCGGGCGGGGAGAAGCAGAGGGTTGCCATTGGCCGCGCCCTGTTGGCCGCCCCAAGGCTGATTCTCGCCGATGAGCCTCTCGCTTCGCTCGATGAAGCGCGCAAGGCGGAAATTTTGCCGTATTTCGAACGGTTGCGAGATGAGGTGTCCGTGCCCATCCTCTACGTCAGTCACTCTCCGTTCGAGGTTGCGCGTCTAGCCACGACCGTTGTCGCCATGGAAAAAGGCCAAGTTTCGCACAAGGGGACGGCAGCAGAAGTCCTGGGCGATCCGATGGCCACATTCGCAGGCCCCCGTGGCGTCGGCGCCGTGCTCGAAGCCGTCGTGGAGGCACATCATCCCGATGGCTTGTCGGAACTCGATGCCGCCGGCACGCAAATGTTCCTGCCTAAGGTAAACGCCCGCGTCGGAAACCGCGTTCGGATCCGTATTGCGGCCCACGAGGTTGTTCTATCGCTCGTTGCGCCGCAAGCCATCTCGGCACTCAATGTGTTTGCCGGCACGATTACGTCGATCCGGCCCGGGCTAGACCCGGGTACAATCGTCTCGGTGCGCACTTCAGCCGGACCAGTGCTCGCTCATGTGACACGGCGTTCCCTCAACGCACTTGCCCTATCTGAGGGAATGGGTTGCTACGCGATCGTGAAGTCGCTCGCTGTAGCTCCCGAAGATGTCGGTGGCGCAGGCTAATCCGCCCCGCTTCCTCAAGCTCCAGCCACATCCGCCCAGTTCGGTTCGGGAAGCCGGCGCTGGCCTTGCTTCATCCGGTCGGTGACCGTTAACAAGACCTCTCTGCTGATATCACAGTTGACATGTTGTCCTACCATGTAGTAGTTACCTG
>JAKDMK010000382.1 GCA_030452365.1 Nitrococcus sp. | reverse complement strand
ACGTGATACAGCGCGCCGGGAAACTCTATGCGTAACGGTCGAGCCATGTAGCCAATATACGAAACAAACCGCAATGTTACAATGCGAGCACTGACCCCAGGACCTAGCCTTTGAAGTGGTCTGATAATGCAGACGTCAGTCCGCCAGAAGGGCAGAAAAGCCAGCCTCGATAAAGTGACGGTCGGTCGCGAACGCCTCGGTGATGCCGCGTTCAGTCATGACCAGGAAGCTGACACAGTCGGTGAAGGAGTAACCGTGGTCGTCGTGGGCGAGAAAATAAGTCATGGCCTCGCAAAATCGGTCTTGCCCGGTCCAGGCTATCGTGCATGCCTGTGACCGCATGGTCAGGTCGAACAGAGTGGCGGCAAGATGTTTCTTGCCGCGTGCCTTGAAGAGTGTCGCGGCCTCATCGATAACGTGTTCGGTGGTAACAAAGCGCTGTCGTCGGCGCCCAGCTTCGGCAAGGGCTCTGCGTGCGGCGCCGTGCTTGCTATCGTTGGACACCAGAGCAGCGAACAAGCCGCCAGTATCGAGGAAGACCTCAGGCACCGTAAATGATGCGGTCTATCGTGCGGTCGCGATTGTGTTCAGGCAGGGGTTCCGCCTCCTCCGCGAAATCGCACAGGCGATAGAATAGGTCGTCCGCTGGCGGCTGCGCCTGTTTGATCGGGCTCAGCCGCATAACGGCGCGCCCCCGATAGGTCAGGGTCAGGGCTTCGCCCTGCAGAACCCTGTTGATGACGCTTTTAGGGTTCCTGCGTAGATCCAGCATGGTCACAGTATGCATTGCGCCTTCCAAGTAGAAGTTGGACTTGAACTTTAGCTCACCATATCCAGCGCATGAATACAATGGCCGGAGTGTGGGTTCGCAGCCTCGTGCCGGCAGCACCGAGGCCGTTTCACATCTTCAATTCGGATTGCAACTGAGCATGGGTAGGGAAACGCTTGCCCGACTGCAGGGCGGTGCGGGGACCGGGGGTTAAACGGAATCTGAAGCTTGACGAGCATGTCGTCGTGCCCGGCCGGATGCACCGCTGCGTTGGACCAGGGCCAACCCGCCCGTCGGGCAGCCAGCCTGGCCTTGATCGGATTCATGACCACGTAAATGGTCTCGCGTCGATCTCCTCGACTGGTCACATGATACAGCGCGCCGGGAAACTCTATGCGTAACGGTCGAGCCATGTAGCCAATATACGAAACAAACCGAGTGTTACAATGCGAGTACTGACCCCGGAGACTCTCTTATGCGCAGCTCCTGGATGACTTCGTCGGAGTGTGGGGGGGTCTTCATCGGCATGGATTCAATCCTCCAATTAAAATCAGAATCAATTGCTTGCGCCATAAAAAGTACAGGGTTATGTGTGCATACCCTGTCTCACTAGCGACCCACTGGCGATCAGCCGCCGACCTCGACCACCTTCCGAATATCCAAGGCGAAGTTGGAGAACCAGCGGCGCCCTACAGCTTGCTGGCTTTATCCAGCGAATCGGTGGTCGAAAACGTAAGGCTGCGGCGGCCCTATTAGCATATCGGAGAAACCCCTATGCCTCGGATTCAGGATGAAGTTGTACTCTCCGGGAGCGAGGGGGGAAGGAACCTGAAGAACGGCAGTTGGGATCTCCCGGGCCCACTGCGCCCCCATCCGCTGGAGGATTAGCGGTGCGGGCGTCATAAACCATCCCTCTGGCAGATCGCCTTCGTCAAAGGATGTTACGGCAAGCCCGTCTGGGATGTCTGCCCACAGCATCGTAAAGTTGTTCTTGAAGTGCCGCTTATCCATGTGCACAAGCGTCTCCAGAACAGCAAGCGCGGAGGTGCCCGATGTATAGACGCAACGGATACCGGGAGGATTCCAGCGGCCACCGGCCAAGAACGCGCCCTGGCCGTCGAACGCCGTATCCGCGCGGCGGTTGCTGACCAGGCGCCAGACCCTCACGAATAGACGCCGTACTCGATCCTGATAAGCTCAGCCTCGACCGCGCCAGCACCGGCATCCGTATCGAGCAAGCCGTAAGGCGTCTCGCCCGCTAGGGCCTGATTTGGAGACCGAAGCCAGTCCAGTGCCGTGTCTTCATCCTCGAATACTTCCTGCGCCTGCACCGTCAGACGCGCGATGCGAAACAGCCGATCCGAGACGTCCACGGATAAGTTGCCGCCTGATTTCTCGATGCGCTGATATGTCGACTTAGGCACCCCGAGGAGTGCCAGAATGTCCTTCTGTGCGAAGCGGGCGTGTAGAGCAAATGCCTTGATTGCAGCGGAACTGATGCCAGAGCGGATTACACGCACAGCCCCTTGACGCTCTGCTTGCCTCTCGAGCGAAACGCCGCCGAGTATACGCATTGCACGCAGCCACTCAGTGTTTCCGACCGGGTTCTCTCGCATAGGCAATCCATGCAGGTTCCGAATAGTTCTAACCGTATGCCCACATGACCCCTATTGCAAGCGCTGATTTAATCGTCGCGCCGGTGGAATCTGCCCAGGACCCCGACCCGGGGTTCAGTGCTTCGTCATCCCGGCGTAGGCCGGGATCCATCTTGCTGTTGGGGAGGGGGAGAATGGATTCCGGCCTCCGCCGGAATGACGAGAAATGAATTATTCAGCGTTTCCTTAAAGTCACGGGCTATGCGCAATACCGCGGGAGAACACGCCGCCAGGACCCTGCGCTGTTTCCTGCTCAGCTGCGCTCCGATCAGAAGTGGCGCACCCGCTCCACATCGCCGAGCTCGCGTGCCTTATCGCGACACGCTATCCACCCATGCGGCCGGCTCTCGCCGTCAATTCGTGCAAGGTCGTCTGCGCAGCGGCCAACATCGTGGAGCGACGGATCTCGTCCCGGGCGAGCAGGAGGATCGCGTCGACCCATGCCTCCTGGTCCATTTCGGCAACCCAACCATCCACACCGTGCCGGACCACCTCAGCGCAGGCACTACCGGGCGAGAAAATACCAACCGCCCCGCAGGCGACGATGTCGAAGAACTTCGTATACGAACGCGCAAGGTTGAACTGCAAGTCGAGCAGCGGCGCCAGAACGAGCTCACTAAGCCTGCCGGGCACGACCAATATCCAGCACCCCTGATCCGGCGTTGGAACAGGCCTTGGCCAACGCCTAACGAGGCTCCGCCTCAGACCGACGAGTTGTAACGCGGGCGAGTTGAGGACGTGGGCTGCACCGAGCACCCGTTGCGCTCCACCAACACC
>JAKDMK010000381.1 GCA_030452365.1 Nitrococcus sp. | reverse complement strand
TGCCGCCCAAGAACGGCCGGCGAAGGGGGCAGGATGATCGACGACACGCAGCGCGCCAAGCGCCGTCGGCAATCCCGCATTTCCCCGATCTGGATCGTCCCCGCGGTCGCGGTTCTAATCGGCGCTTGGATGCTCTACAACGGCTTTATCAACCGCGGGCCGCTTATTACGCTCAAAATAGAAAACGCGGAGGGTATCGAGGCCGGCAAGACGCCGATCAAGACACGCGATGTCGAGGTCGGCCACGTGACGGCGGTGCGCCTGTCCGAGGACTTCAGCCACGCGATCATCGAGGCGCGTTTGGATCCCGGCGCGGAGCGCATGCTGAACAGCGCAACGCGGTTCTGGGTGGTCAAGCCGCGCATCGGCAGCGCGGGTATCAGCGGCCTGGGCACGGTGCTCTCCGGGGCTTACATCCAACTGCTGCCGGGCCACGCCGGCAGCGCGCAGCGCGATTTCATAGTGCTCGATGAGCCGCCGGTGGCGCCGCCGAACGCGCAAGGGTTGCGGCTGAAGCTGGTCAGCGGCCTGAGCAATTCGCTCTCCACGGGAGATCCGATCACTTACGAAGGGCTGACCGTCGGCCGCGTGGAGACCACACGGTTTGACCCCAAGGCCCGCACGGTCACACATCAGGTTTTCATTGAATCTCCATACGACACCCTGGTCACCGATACCACGCGCTTCTGGACGGCTTCGGGCATTAAGGTCGATATCAGCTCCGGTGGTCTAGAGGTCGAGTTCGGATCGCTGGAATCGATGCTCGGGGGTGGCATGACCTTCGGTGTGCCAAAGGATCTGCCACCAGGCCATGCGGTGAAATCCGGCACCGTCTTCAAGCTCTACCCCGACAAGGCGAGTGCGGAGGAGGGTTCGTTCGACCAATTCATCGAATACGTGCTTCTCGTCGAGGATACCGTGCGCGGACTCGATCCCGGCGCGCCGGTGGAATACCGCGGTATTCGCGTCGGCACGGTCGTCAGCGTGCCCTGGAAACAGAGCTCGTCCGGGTCCGAAGAGCTGACCGGCCCGGCGGTGCCGGTGCTGATCCGCATCGAGCCGCGGCGCTGGGAGAACTACGCTGGCACGGAGCGTACCCTGGCGCAGTGGCAATCGCGCATAGAGCAACTGATGGCGCGCGGCCTGCGCGCCTCGCTCAAGACGGACAATCTGCTGACCGGCGCCTTGTTCGTCGATCTCGACGTCCAACCGCATGCATCAGACTACCAGCCTCGGACCCACCGGGGCCGCGATGTGTTCCCGATCACCTCCACCGGCGTCGCCCAAATCGAGGATAAGGTTGTGAATGTGCTGGACGAGCTCAGCCGCACCCTGGAGATTTCCCAGCCAACGCTTGTCGAACTCGGAAAGGTCATGCAACAAGTGAACGCTTTGCTTGGCGACCAGGCCACGCGGGCAATTCCCGCTGATCTCAACGCGACGCTTGCCGAGCTTCGCAATACGCTGCGCGGCTATTCCGGTGATTCCGATGCCTATCAGCGGCTGACATCGACCTTGGAAAGGCTCGACGCACTCATGCAGGAACTCCAACCGGTGATCAATACGCTGCGCGAGAAACCCAACGCCCTGATCTTTGGTAAGCCGGCTACGCCGGACCCGCAACCGAGAGCGCCTCAGCGATGACTGTGCGGATGTTCGCAGGTGCCGCTTGCGCGGGCGTGCTGGCCACGCTGATGTTTTTGAGCGGCTGTGCGGGGACGCCGCCCGTATTCGAGCAGCGCTACCTGTTGCCCATCACGGCGGTGCCTGTTGCGCCGCCCGAGGATGCCGCGCGCCGACTCAGCATAGAGCCACTGCGCCTGGCGCCATTTCTGCAAAGCGACGGTATTGTGATGCAGACCGGCGCGGTGACCATCCACCAAGGGAGCAATCACCTCTGGGCCGAAGACCTCTCCACGCAGCTCCAACGTATGCTGCGCCAGGAGCTTGCGCGCAAGCTGCGTCATGTCCGGTTGCTCGACGACGGCGATCCGACCCCTGCGGCGGGGCCGCTGCGCCGGCTCGAGGTCGAGGTGGACGCTTTCCACGGCCGCTATGATGGGATGGCGGTCGTCGCGGGTCAGTGGTGGCTGCGCGATGGCGAAGGCCGATTGTTGACCTCGCGGCCGTTCCTGATAGAACAGCCGTTGCAGGCGGACGGCTATCAAGCCCTGGTCAAGAGTCTCGCGGCGGCTTGGCAAAGCGTTACGGGTGAGATCGCGCAGGCCTTGGCGGCGGGCTGGTAGCGGCTGGCTCAGGGATTAGCGCAGCATCTGCGCCAGAAAAAAAGTTCTCTGGCGCAGATGCTGCGGGTTAATCCATATTCAGTCCTTTGCCTTGGGCTCGATTGCGATAGCGACTGCCTCCGTGTACGAAATGTACACTTGATCGCCGACCTTGATTTTGTCGAGGTTCTCGGGATGCCGCGCATGGACCGTGACAACGTTGCCCTCCGGTCCCTTGACACTGACCATCTCGGCCTCCTTATCGATGGCGGTGATCTCGACGATGGCGTGGATCTCCCTCACCTCAACGCCGGCCGGGCTCTGCGTCTTTGGCGCGCGGCCCTTGGATTCCAT
This sequence comes from Nitrococcus sp., assembly GCA_030452365.1. Classification (GTDB taxonomy): domain Bacteria; phylum Pseudomonadota; class Gammaproteobacteria; order Nitrococcales; family Nitrococcaceae; genus Nitrococcus. The sequence goes on along the minus strand of JAKDMK010000381.1, from coordinate 623 downwards.
CATCGCCGCATCCATCTGTCCGGCTTCCGCCTTCGGTATGATGTTCATCGCCAGCGATTCGTAGTAGGTGAGGACCACAAGGTCTCCTGCCTCGATCTCGTCGAGCCGTTTGACATCAGGACCGGCCTTGATCTCCAAGGTGTCGCCATCCTCGTTTTCGAGGGTCACCATGCGCGTCTTCTGATCGATCGCCTTGACCGTGGCGTCAACAGTCACGCTCTGCCACTCAAGCTGACCCGGCGGCTCGCCGGCGAGGGCTGATACGGTCATCATTAGCAGTCCCATGGCCACGGTGTAAGTCCAGAATTTCACGATCATCGCTCGTTGCTCCTGAAATGTGTAATGGATTAAAAAATTGCGCCTTGAGATCGCCCCGTCGCTTTTTGTATCCCATCGCCGGCAAAACTACCGCATCGACAGCCCCCTAATTGACGGCGTAGCCGCGTCCCTGCATGCACGTCGCGAACGCCTTCTTATATTGGGCAAGCTCGCCTGAAACCTGTTGCTGTTGCGCTTGGGTGGTTTCCTCCGCCCTTTGCCGCTCGTGGCGCTGGCGTAGTCCGCCCCCCACGCCACCGGCTCCCGCGCCGATTGCGGCGCCCTTGCCGGCATCCCCGGCGATC
>JAKDMK010000380.1 GCA_030452365.1 Nitrococcus sp. | reverse complement strand
CCTCGCGCCTTGCCTGACCGGCTGTTGGGCAGCAACGCGACGCCGTGGGTGAATGGCAACAGGCCCTGACACAAGTACTTCATGGGGCCTCCAAGTGAAGTTTACGCCCGTAGTCGCTCGACGGCCGCCGATTTCGCCGAGGGGGAGAGGCGTCCGCGCATATCGCGAGCAACACGAAATAAGGCTGATCAGTGCAAGCAAGGCGAACCGTGCCGAAAGGATCCGGTACTCAGAGGGTGTATAGGCCATGACTGACGAGTTCCAGAATGCCAAGCGAGGGCCGGTGATCGCGTCCGACCCGAATAAGGTCCGGGTCACTATCCGGCTGGACGCGGACATCATTGAACACTTCAAGCGTCTCGTTCACGAGGCGGGCGGCGGGAACTACCAAACCTTGATCAACGAGGCGCCACGCGGGCACATCAACGATGGCCACGGGGAGCTGGCGAATCGCCTTAGGAAGATCATCCGTGAAGAGCTGCGGAAGGTAGGTTAGGGTATGGTGCGTAACGACTCCGATGTAACGGACCGCCAAATCGTCCGGGATGTGACAACTGTAGTGCCGATGCGTTTTCCCAACGGGCCGAGACAAACCGATCTCGCTGTTGGGCATCAAGCAATAAGACCAGACCCTGACGCGGTTGCAAACACGGTGGTGGGCAATAGCGGGAACGGCGTCGGGGCGGACGGGCCAGGGGCGGATACCAAACGGTGCCTTTATTAGTGCAAATGGTAACGTGTCACCGTAATTCTAACACTACGCCGGTTTTACCGGCGCACAGGAGCATGGCCATGGCTCGCGCTACGCTCTCAACCGGCGCCCAGTCGCCGACGGTCGAACGGGATCGTGACAGGTACCGTGCCCACTCTCGGCGCCGTCCCCTGCGCTGGGGCGCCGCGGTTATCCTGGCCGCGCTGTTCGTCGCCGCCGTGGTGAGCGCGGTGTACTTGCTCGACCTCACGGCGCTCGCGGGTCTCCGCGGTTGGTTCGACCCCTGGTACTTCACCTACAACATCTGCCTGGCGCTGACCGCAATCTTGATGCCGATCGCGATCGCGCTCTCCTACACGCGCTCGATGGCCACCGAGAAGCGGCGTCGGCTCGAGCGCGATCTCGGCGCCAGTTGGGCAAAACACCGCGCCTTGATCGAGGACAAGCTGCGCTACGAACTCACCTTCCGCAATTACTGGGGCGGGGTGGCGCTCGCGGTGCTGATCACTGCCTTCGGCGCTGCCGCGCTGCTGCTGCTCAAGCCTTTGAGCACGAGCATGCTCGCCGTTCACCCCGAGGCCCTCGGCATTGATCTCACCAGGGGGACCAACTTCCTCACACTCGGCCCCTTCGTGCAGTATTTCGGCCAGCCCGCGCTCGTCGAGACCCAACTGTACCTCAATCTCGCCGCGTTCCAGTTCGGCTTCCTCGGCGGTTGGGTTTATTTCATCCAGAGCCTGGTGCGCAGCTACTTCACCTGCGATCTCACCACGCACACCTTCGTCGCCGGCAGCGTGCGCATGGTCGTGGGCGCGATCCTCGCGCTCGTGCTCGCCTTCATGCTTTCATTCGGCCTCGACCCTTCGACCGAACGCGGCTCCGTGCCCAACATCTTCCACTGGATGCCGCTAGTCGCCTTTTTCTTCGGCTATTTCCCAAGCCGCGCGCTGACCTTTCTCGAGCACCAGGTGGGCAAGTTGTTGCCGGCCGTGCGCCGCTCGTATAGGATCACGCCGCTATCGACGCTCGCGGGTGTGAGCTACGCGCACGAGAACCGTTTGCGGGTCGAGGGCTACGACAATGTCGAGAACCTCAGCCGGGCCGATGCCGTCGACCTCGCGCTTAGGACCGGCTTCAGTTTTTGTCAACTCAGCGACTGGATCGGCGAGGCCTGGCTGCGGGTCCATCTCGGCCAGCAGGACTACGATGCCTTCCGGTCCGCCACCGGCGTCACCGGGCGGGCCGAGCTCGAGGCGCTCCTGCCGACTACCGACGCCGATCCCGGTGCCGCCAAGCTGCTGGACGTGGTGCCGGAGCCGATGCGGGGCAAGCTGCACGTGATCCTCGCGCTTCTCCGGCAGCAGCGCGGCATGGGCGAAGCGGGAGGATAGGGAGGATATCCGCCCATGCTTAATACCGAGGTTAATCAATTGTGGATGGCGGTTATAACGATGCACTGGGCTTTGTTCCAGGGCATTCTTCAACGGTGCGTCCAGTCCCGGCAAAGAGCGCATCAGGCAGGGAACCCCGTTACCGAGCGCAAGCCTTCCGAGATAGCAGCCTTGCGCAAGCGGCCATCGAAGCAGGCGAAGCGCATCATATCGACGCCAGCGGTACGCCGCACCCACATGGCCGCGGCCAGGTGCAGCGCATCGTAAGCCCGCAAGGGATGGCGCTGAATAAGGGAAACGGCTTGATCCATCACATATCCGTCCATGGGGGTTCGCGCAACACGCTGCCAGAGCGATTGCAATGGTGTCCAGATAGAGGATCACCATTCGGCTTCGTCCCGCTCCTCGAGGACCGCTCTGCTGAGAGAAACGCCATCCGTGCGCACACGAGGCAATGGCTCACGGTGGCCCTCCTGCGGCCACACCACCCCGGACGCCTGCTTGAGACGTGCAACGGCATCCATCTCATCACCAGGGGCCACGGCCGTAAAGCGGGCCACCGGCCGGCCCCGCAGCGTGATGGTCAATTCCTCACCGGCCCGCACGCGCCGCAGGTACTCGGATAGATGGTTTTTCAACTCTCGAACCGAAACATCCACGATCTACCCTCCATGTGGCCATTTTACTCGAATTGTAGCCACTTTAATGCATAACCACTAGTGGTGACGGGATGCCACATGAGGTAGCACTAGCCGGCTGCAGCCCCGCCGAAATGCAGCTGTCGAAAATCATGCCCACGGGTCATGCACCGCTTCGGCAAAGCTCCCCAGGTGTCGTTGAGCCAAGCATCGCCCTGGTCCGGCGTGAGCATAGGCCGCAGCCCGGCGAGCGCCTGCGCCGCCGTTATGGTTCGCTCGCGCGGCACGATGTGGGCGACTATGATGCGGTTACGCTCGATCGCTACTCGCTCTCCCTGACCGGCGACGATGCCGACGAGGCCGCGGCCGTCTTGCTGCTGAAGGATCTGAATGGCGTATTCGTCGTTGCGATCTTCGACCGCGCGTGCATAGTGTTATGTCACGGGCCGGGGTGCTGGTGGTACGTC
>JAKDMK010000077.1 GCA_030452365.1 Nitrococcus sp. | reverse complement strand
GAGTTATTCCATGGCTTTTCAACTGGCTACAATGAGGCGCATCGCTGCAAGCGCGTTGTTTTTCTTGTTGGCGGCACCGGTGGCCGCGGCTGTAGTTTATAAGTGGACGGGTGAGAACGGCGTGGTGCATTTCTCCGACAAGCCCCACCCAGGTGCCAAGCGTGTGGATGTGGGCGAACCGCTGGTATATAGCCCGCCGCCAAGTGATTTCGAGGCCAGTGCGACACCGAAGCCGAGCGCAGCGGCTCCTGGCTATGCGCATTTTAGCATCGTCGAGCCGCAGCCAGAGGCAACCGTGCGCAATAATCCCGGCACTGTGGCTGTGCGTTTCAATGTTGAGCCCGAGCTGCGCGAGGGTGATCGTATTCAATTGCTATTGGACGGCCAGCCTGTGGCTACCGGAGGCCCCACGGCAGACACGGTAGCGCTACAGCAGGTCAATCGGGGCGCGCATACGCTGAGCGCACTGATCAAGGACAAGGCCGGAGAGGTTATTGCGCGCGCCGACCCGGTTACCTTCTACATGTTTCGCCCCTCCGTGCATATTCCGGCAAACAAGCCGCCTCGCCTCTAGCGATTGCACCAAATGGGTGCGCCGGTTCGCCTGTTCTCGCCCATATTGAGGTGAGCAATTCAGGCAAGTGGCTGGGGTAAACGCTAGGTGGCGGGCGTGTATCTTGGAGTCTGCCTACTGGCTGCCTAGTGGCGCTATTGTTGCCGGGAGCGCTTATGCGATCGGATATCGCCTCGTCGAGCGATGATATTCTTGAGCTGCTGACCACGGCGGTTGTTGTGCTCGGCCGCGATCGCAGCGTGTGCTATCTCAACGCGGCGGCCGAGGGTCTATTGCACATCAGCGCCCGCCAGGCAATTGGTATGGAGCTCTCGCGGTTGGTACCGGGCTCGGATACGCTCGAGCGGGCCATTGGGCGCGCGCTTGAGCGGCAGGCCAGTTACACGGAGCGCGAGCACCGCCTCGTTGTGGGCCTCGCGCGCACCGTGACTGTCAATTGCGCCGTTACTCCGCTTGCGCAGGGGCGGATCCTATTGGAGCTGGATGAGCTCGATTGCCACTTGCGGATCTTCCGAGAGAATCAGCTCATTGCCCAGAATCGCGCCATCCGCGAGCTCATTCGCAATCTAGCCCACGAGATCAAAAACCCGCTCGGCGGGCTGCGCGGGGCCGCGCAGCTGCTGCAGCAGGAGCTGCTGGAGCCGAATCAGCACGAGTATACGAAAGTGATCATTAGCGAGGCCGACCGCCTGCGGGCACTGGTCGACGGGCTGCTCGGCCCGGATAGCCGCGCGCGCTACCAAGCTGCCAATATCCACCAGTTGTTAGAGCATGTACGCCATCTGGTACAGGCCGAAGCGCCTGCCGGGGTAGCGATCGTTCGTGACTACGATCCCAGCATTCCGCTCATTCACGCGGCCCCGGACCGGATCATTCAAGTGCTGCTCAATCTGGTGCGAAATGCGCTTCAGGCAGTCGGGGATAGTGGCGTCATAACGCTGCATACCCGCACTCAGCGCCGTTTCACCATCGGCGATGTGGAACACAGATTGGTGGCTTGCATCAAAATCATCGACGATGGCTGCGGAATCCCGGCAGAGCGGCAGGATACGATCTTTTACCCTATGGCCAGTGATTGTGCGCAGGGGTCTGGGCTCGGCCTGCCCATTGCTCAGACGTTGGTCTATCAGCACGGCGGGCTGATCGAGTGCGCGAGTGAGCCGGGGCGTACCGTCTTCACGGTGTGGTTGCCGATAGAGAAGCACTATGAATGACGTGCCGTGCATTTGGGTCGTAGACGACGATCGCTCCATTCGCTGGGTTCTCACCAAGGCTCTAGAGAAATCGGGGATGCAGACTGCCCCCTTCGAAAATGGTCGCGAGGCGCTGGCGGCCTTGGATCGCGGCCAACCGGATGTCCTCATAACAGATATCCGTATGCCGAGCCTGGATGGCCTGGCCCTGCTTAAGAGCGTTCACGAGCGCTGGCCACAATTGCCGGTCATCGTGATTACCGCACACTCGGATTTGGATGCCGCCGTCGCGGCCTACCAGGGCGGAGCATTCGAGTATCTACCCAAACCCTTCGACATCGACCAGGCGATCGCCCTGGTTCGGCGCGCCCTTGCAGCGGCACGGGCGGCGGCACCCGCGCGCGGTCCCCGCGAGCATACCCCTGAGATCATTGGCGAGGCTCCTGCCATGCAGGAGGTCTTTCGGGCGATTGGACGCCTATCGCGATCTAACATCACGGTACTGATCAATGGCGAGTCGGGTACGGGCAAGGAGCTGGTCGCGCGCGCGCTGCATCGGCACAGCCCGCGCGCCGACAAGCCATTTATCGTGCTGAACATGGCCGCAATCCCTCGGGATCTCATGGAATCGGAGCTGTTCGGCCACGAGAAGGGCGCCTTCACTGGAGCTCATCAAAGCCGCAGTGGGCGCTTCGAGCAGGCCGACGGCGGAACGCTGTTCCTCGATGAGATTGGCGATATGCCGGCCGAACTGCAGACCCGGTTGTTAAGAGTCCTGGCGGACGGCGAGTTCTATCGAGTCGGTGCGCTCACCCCCGCGCGGGTGGACGTGCGAATTATAGCGGCGACCCACCGGGATCTGCAGCGGCAAGTCCAGGCGGGCGGATTCCGCGAAGATCTGTTCCACCGGCTCAACGTGATTCGAATTCGCGTTTGCGCCCTGCGCGCGCGCAGTAGTGATATTCCGGCTCTGGCTGAACACTTCCTAGGCCGGGCTGCACGTGAGCTCAAGGTAGAGCCCAAGAAGCTCTCGCCGGGGGTGGAACACTACTTTATGCAACAACCCTGGCCGGGCAACGTTCGGGAGCTGGAGAATATCTGCCGCTGGCTCACCGTGATGGCGAGCGGCCAGGAGATAGAGATCGAGGATTTGCCGGCCGAGCTCGCATCGGAGTCCAACCACACCGAAGGCTGCGCCGACTGGGAGAACCACCTGGCACGCTGGGCGGACCAACGCGCCAGCGCTATGATGCCTGGGGCATTGGCAGAGGCGTTGCCGAGACTCGAGCGCGTGCTGATTCAAGCGGCATTGCGGCGCACCGGCGGCCGCCGCCAGGATGCCGCACGGCTGCTGGGTTGGGGCCGCAACACCTTGACCCGCAAGATCAAGGAACTCCACCTCAATGGCTGAGGGCTTGCGCATAGAAGCACCGGCATATACTCAACCTCCCTACCGGGCGTTTCGATCCACCCGCGGCGCATCGAAGTACGAACTGCGTTGGAACAAAAGTCGTTCAGAACGGTCTACTCGAATAAGCAAGCCCAATTCGGTGGGACCAATTTGCGACCTGCAACCGCACCCATGGTGATGTGTCTCACGGAATTGAGTCCGACAATGGCTGCAAGCTGCAATTGCAGGCCATAGGCTTGCTTAAAAAAACCTCCTCTTCGATGTAGGGCAGTCCTATGGCCGGCGCCAAGCGCCGGCCACTTTTTTTCTGTCGCTGACGGCCAAGAGCTCGCCTTATGCAAGCTCGATTATGCCGAGTGCTGGTTTGGCCGCATTGACATGCAATGGCGCGGAGGACTTGGTGCGGGTTGCCATGGTGGCGCACCGCGGCTTAGAAGGGATCCATATCGAAGGGGCCGATGGCCGGCGTTTGCGCAGCCCGGCGTGCCGGTTGAGATGGTGGGGACTATCGGGAACGGTATCGGGGGATAGACGCGCCATCGATGAATAATAAGCGGCAGCCTAAATTGGTGCAAATGGTAACGCGTCACCGCAATTGCACCGTAATTGCCGGCTACGCGCCGCCTGCTCCGTTACGGCTCATCAACGCGCAAGTGTTCGAAGTGCTGACAGTGAAAGCCGCTGTCGCGGGTCAGAAGTCGATCTGCCTGGCCGGCGGCGTGCGCGCCAATCAGAAAATCGGCGGCAATGCGTGAGCGTTTGCCGCCCGTTGACCGGTGGTGGGCCCAGGCACTGGCGGCCGCAAGCGCCGAGGCTTCGGACATAGTGTCGAAACGCAGCCCGAAGGCAGCCAGGTCGCGCAGCACTTCCTGTGCTGGCTGGTAGGCGGTAGCAACTTCAGCCCAAACCACCTCGCAGGCGATTAATGCGCCGTCCCGGCTGGCGCGGGCCAGGGCGGCGGCCGAAGCGTGGCCAAACTCGGGATCGCCTTCCAGCACGTCGATCAGGACATTGGTGTCCACCGCGGTGATCATGCGTCCTTGCCGCGCAGTTCGGCCAGGATATCCGCTGTGCGGCGGCCGCGCCCATGCCGGCCCAGCAACTTGAGCGCCGGGTGGTCGTCCACGCGTTTAGTGGCGACCAAACATCCATCCCTGACCGCAAATTCCAACACGGTACCGGGAACAATACCGAGCTGATCGCGCAGCCTCTTGGGGATCGTAACTTGTCCGCGTTCCGCAACGATGGCGTTCATCGCGTCTCCGGGTGGAATTATCTATTTTGTAAGTATGCATATAAAATCCATACTTGTCAAAAGGCGCGCCATCAATGAATAACAAGCGGCAGCCTAAATTGGTGCAAATGATAACGTGTCACCGTAATTCGTAATTGCCGATAATGACCACTTCCCGATTGCGGTGCTTACCCACGGTCATGAAATTCACCTATTCTGTATCTACACTGATCAAAACCTTTGCGGGTATTCATGATCCGCGAGGCCCGATCGTCCAGATTCACCTGGCCCTTGTCGCGCGCACCCGCCATGACCGCCATTGACCCCGCCGTGAACAACGCCGCCGCAGCCGGCGGGCTGCGTCGCTTTGTCGGCGTGTTCCGCTACAGCCGTCGTGCCGTCGATCTGGTCTGGAGCACCAGCGTAACGCTGACCGTGATCCTCGCCGGCTGCACCCTGGTGGCCGGGCTGCTGCCGGCCGCCGCGGCTTGGGTCGGCCAGCTCATCGTCGACGGCGTGGTCGCCGCCATCGAGGCCGCGCGCGGCGAGCCCGGCAACGTGTTCGCGCTGGTTGCCCTGGAAGGCGCCATCATCGCCGCCTTGGCTGCCTCCCAGCGCGGCATCCAGACGGTGCAATCGCTGCTGCGCGCCCTGCTCGGCCAGCGCGTCAACGTCATGATCCTCGAGAAAGCGCTGACCTTGCAGCTCGCGCACTTCGAGGACTCGGAGATCTACGACAAGCTCAGCCGTGCCCGCCGCGAGGCCTCTAGCCGACCACTAAGCCTCGTCAACCGCACCTTCGGGCTGGTGCAGAACGCCATCTCGCTTGCGAGCTACGCAGCGCTGCTGATCGCCTTCTCCCCCTGGGCGATGGCAATCCTGCTTTTCGGCGGCCTGCCCCAGTTCGTCTCCGAGGCGAAGTTCTCCGGCGACGCCTTCCGCCTATTCCACTGGCGTTCGCCGGACACCCGCCGGCAGCTGTACTTGGAGACGGTGCTGGCGCGCGAGGACAGCGCCAAGGAGGTCAAGCTGTTTCAGCTTGGTCCGCTGCTGCTGCAGCGCTATCGCGGCATCTTCGAGCGGCTCTACCGGGAGGACCGCAACCTGACCCTGCGCCGCGACGGCTGGGGGTTCGCGCTCGGTCTCATCGGCACGGCGACCTTCTACGCCGCCTACGCCTGGATCGTTCACGCGGCGGTGAACGGCGCCATCACCTTGGGCGAGATGACCATGTATCTGCTGGTGTTCCGGCAGGGCCAGTCGGCGGTGAGCGCCAGCCTCTCCGCAATCAGCGGCATGTACGAGGACAACCTTTACCTGTCCAATCTCTACGAGTATCTGGAGCAGCCGGTGCCCGTGTCCAGCGGGGGTGCGGCCGTGGGGCCGCGCCCCGGCGAGGGCGTGCGCTTCGAGGGCGTGTCGTTCGCCTACCCAGGCGCCGAGGCGCCGGCACTGCAGGCGATCGACCTGCACGTACGACCGGGCCAGAGTCTGGCGCTGGTGGGGCAGAACGGCTCCGGCAAGACCACCCTGATCAAGCTGCTGGCCCGGCTCTACGAGCCGACGGCCGGCCGCATCCTGCTGGACGGGCTCGACCTGCGCGAGGGGGACGAGGCGGCGCTGCGCCGGCGCATCGGCGTGATCTTCCAGGACTTCATGCGCTACCAAATGCTTGCCGGCGAGAACATCGGCGCCGGGGACGTAAGCCGCTTCGACGATACCGCCGGCTGGCGCGAGGCGGCCGAGCGCGGCCTCGCCGCCGAGTTCATCGAGGCGCTACCGCGGGGCTACCAGACTCAGCTCGGGCGCTGGTTCGAAAACGGTCGCGAGCTCTCCGGCGGCCAATGGCAGAAGATTGCCGTCGCGCGCGCCTTCATGCGCCAGGGCGCCGACATCCTGGTGCTTGACGAGCCGACGGCGGCCATGGATGCGGAGGCGGAGGCACGGGTCTTCGCCCACTTCCGCGACATGACCCGGGATCGCATTGCCATCCTGATCTCGCACCGGTTCTCTACGGTGCGCATGGCCGAGCATATCGTGGTGCTCGACGGCGGCCGTATCGTCGAGCGCGGGAATCACGCACAGCTCATGGAGGCCGGAGGCGTCTACGCGCGGCTGTTCGCGCTACAGGCGAGCGGGTATCGCTAGGCCGCGATCGGCGTTGGCGAGAAGTTTCTCCGCGATAGCGCATTCCTGACGAAGTATTGGCACACCCAGGGTCTTATCGATCTCCCCCTCGAGATCAATGCGAGCCTCCAGAATGATCTCAAATTTGACCGGCACGTCTTGGAGTTTGAAAAAGGTGCGAATGCCGTCGCGGTCCGCGCGCACCTCGCGTGCGAGATCCACGGGCCGACGCAGAATCCCGCCGAGAGACGCGTTCGTAACCTGTTCCCGCAGCAATCTGAAACCCGTCCGGCTGGAGCATAGAAAACCGATATCGCGCGACTCCCGGTACTCGTCGAGCGTCATTGCAAGCAGCGTTCCGCCGCCGAAATAGCATTCGGCGCGGGCGAGCAGGAGCGCGTCCATAGCTTCAGGATGCTTGCGACGAGCCTATGGTACGGGCGCTGATACTCACGCATTGATCACGCCGGCGCCGAACCTCGCCTTTAGCCGCTCGAGCAATGCGTGCTCGTGTGGATCGAGATTGGCCGGGTCCACAAAGCGCCAATTTCTTTCATAGAGCTGAAACGCCTCCGCTGCCGCTATGTATTCGTCTGTACGATTCCAGGCGAGATCGCGTAGCTGCGGGAACTCCGCCACATGCACGACAATCTCGTCGAGCGCTTTATCGAGGAGGTCCGAAAAGTTGGCTGCGCGACGCGCACTCGCCAGTTTTCGGGCCGTCTCTCTAGGCAGGACAAGCTGCACGTTCACCAAGCCCGCCTGGCGCTCGCGCTCGCGCTGCGCACGCTTGGCGCGGCGAAGTTGCTCCCTGCGGCTGCTAACTGCTGTCGGTCGATCGCTGCGGCGCATGCGATGAGTCTGGCGTAATACAAGATGACATGTCAACACGTGTAACTCTGCAGTTCGTTGGGCCGCGCCCGGGTTCTCCACGACTGACGTCGTGGAGCCAAGATTGTCGATCCGGACCTCGTTCGCGCAGTTAGCCTTGCGTCGTGCCGTAGTAGAGCTTGTAACCCGAGAGGTTGGTGAGCGAGGCACAGTCCGTGTTCTGCGTCAGGGCCTTCCGGGACGGCGATGCCGAAATCTGGCCAGCCGGGATGACAGATCGGACGTTTCAGTAATACACTGCAAATCTATGTATTACGACTGGAGCCGGTCATGACCACGACGATGACGGTCAAAGGGCAAGTCACCATCCCCAAGAAGGTGCGGGAGGCGTTGCGCTTGTCGCCGGGTGATGGCGTGGACTTCGATGTGAACCGCGAGGGCCAGGTGGTCGTGCGCAAGGCTGGCGCCCGCCCCGTCAGCAAGCGCGACCGCTTCGAGTCGGCGCGCGGAAAGGCGCAGGTGAAGTGGCGCACCGATGAGCTGATGGCTCTACTGCGCGGAACGGACTGAGCGCCGCCGCATGCTGCTGGTGGACACCAACGTCCTGGTGGATGTGCTCGAAGATGACCCGGCGTGGGCCGACTGGTCGGTGCGGCAACTGCGTGCGCAGGCACAAGTGCATGAGCTGTTCATCAACCCAGTGATCTACTCCGAGCTATCGTTGGCCTTCGATTCGGTCAAGGCCGTGGACGAGGTGATCGAGGGCAGGAACCTGACCTACCAGGAACTGCCCCGCCCGGCATTGTTTTTGGCGGCCCGAGCCTTCGTGAAATACCGGCGCGAGGGTGGCACCAAGAACAACGTGCTCGCCGATTTTTTCATTGGCGCGCACGCCGCCGTGCTGAGCTGCGGCATTCTTACTCGGGATGCCCGGCGTTACAAAAGCCGCTTCCCGCGTGTGCCGCTGGTCGTCCCAAGCTGAGTTCCATAAGCTCAATCCGGTACGTGCAAGTATGGTTGGGCATCCGGCGGAGTATCCCGGGTCGAGTTACCGTGCCAATGCTCAGGGCGAGCTACCTGCCCTGTTGACGCCCCACCTGCTGTATGCCGCTTTGGGTAATGACGTCCTAGCACGGCAAGCCGCCTACCGCGAGCTTTTCCGTTACCAACTTGATCCGGGGATGG
>JAKDMK010000379.1 GCA_030452365.1 Nitrococcus sp. | reverse complement strand
TGAGCGCCGGCGTGATAATCGCAAAGGTGAGCTGAAACATAGCGAACAGGGTTTCGGGGATGTGGCCGCTGAGCGGGGCCCCACCGACCCCGATCAGAAAGCACTTGTCGAGCGAGCCGATGACGGACTGCAGGGCGCCGCCGTCGCCGAATGCGAGGCTGTAGCCATAGATGGCCCATAGCACGCTGACCAGGCAGGTGATCGCAAAGCACTGCATCATGACCGACAAGGCGTTCTTGCTGCGCACCATGCCAGCGTAGAACAGAGAAAGGCCCGGGATCGTCATGAACAGCACCAGCGCCGTTGAGGTCAGCATCCAAGCGGTGTCACCCGAGTCCACCTCGTCGGCCGCAACCGCCGCGAGCGGAGCCGACAGCAGCAAGCTCGTTGCGAGAAAGAAGACCATTCGATGTAATCGTCGGTTCATGGATCAATCCTCTTTGACTATTTGTTCTGTCCTCGATTACAACGCCGCTACGCCAACCTCGTCGGTGCGGATACGCACGACATGCTCGAGCGGAAGGACGAATATCTTGCCATCACCCACCTTGCCCGTGCGCGCGGCTTGGCAAATCGCCTCGATCGCTTGCTCTACACGATCATCGTCCATGGCCGCCTCGACCTTGATCTTGGGTAGGAAATCCACCACATACTCCGCACCCCGATAGAGTTCGGCATGACCCTTTTGGCGACCGAAGCCTTTCACTTCCGATACAGTGAGCCCCTGCAGGCCAATCCCGGAAAGTGCCTGTCGAACATCGTCCAGCTTGAACGGCTTGATTACCGCGACTACCAGTTTCATATCGGTTTGTTTCCCTAGAAGTGTTTATTGCCACTGCCAAGGACAGCTCCCGGCTTAGCTTGCCGCCGGCGAACGCTGCCCATTGCCCTCAATAGGTAAATATCAGGTCGATGCCGAAGATCGTCCCACCGGTCGGGATGCCGCCACCGGCCGCGATACCGCCGGCGAACTGGTTGGCGTAATACTGCTTATCCTGGTCACTGTCGGCGAACTGCCAACGGAACTCCGGCCGGATGATGAGGTTCGGTATAGGCCGCACGTTCACACCGGTGGTGATCTCATAGACCGAGTGGCCGCCGGAGCTGAACCATTCGGCCCGTACACCCGCCTTCAACGCGTTGTTGATCGTGTAGAACAGGTAGTTATTGAGGGCATAGCGGAAATCGGTATCCGGCCCCAGGCTAGGATCGGTATTGGCCGCGAGCAGATCCCATTGGAAGACGTAATTCCAATCCTCGGCCAGAGTCGCATCCACCACCAGGCTGTGGCTGTAGCCTTCGCCCTGCGGGAATCCCAGGTCGCCCGCGGTAAGGGCGTAGGTGACGGTCAGATTATCGTTTACTCCGACTTTTACGCCGCCAAGGAAGTTGTTGCCGCCGTCGAAGCGACCAAAGCCCGTGTCCCAGCCGGCGGTCCAGCCGCCGTACAGGGTGACGGCGTCCGATAGCGTGTACGCTCCCAGCACGCCGGTGTGGGTAAAGGGTTCGTTGAAGTTGAACGTGAATGGACGGCTGTAGAAGAAGTTGCCCGGAGCCGGGACGGATTCATAGCCGATTAGGGTCAAGAAGTGGCCGGCCTTCACGGACCAATCGCCATTGGCGACCTCGACATACACCTGCGGCAAAGCCCAACCGTGGATGCCGTAGTCCCATTCGGTGTCAAAGTGGTGCTGCGGGGGCGGCTCGCCGAAGGCCTGCGTGTTCTGGGCGTCTACACCATAGATCGCATCGATGCGAAAGCCAAAATCCCACCCGCAGCGGCCGTCGGCGACGCGCTCGGCGTAGAGCCATTGTTCATGCAGATTGATTTCCTCGGGGGACGTGTTGAATATGCCGTCGCTGTTGCTGTGATAACCGAGCTGCGTCCAGCCGCCAATGGTAAACGGCACGTCATCACCCATTAGCGAGGCTAAACTGAATACATTGTCCTCGGCTTGGGCAGCCCCGCCACTACAGCTGCCCGTGCATGGGCAACCCCCCTCCGCCCAAAGTGCCGGGGACGCGGCCAACAGCAGTCCACCCAAGACGCCGCCGGTAAAGCGGGCGAGAATCCTATTATCTGAAATGCTTATTGCCACTGCCAACTCCTAGCCTGCCACGCGATTGCGAAAACATAGGCACAGTCTGCGCCAACTTGTGTTTTCCTCGTGACAACAAAGAGATACATTATTCGGTCGCGTATTCTGGGCGGTTGGCCTGGCTCATCCAGGTGCACTGTGCACCAGTCTGGCGCACAGCAGCGTCGTGGAAACTGACGCTGGCGGGTATTCGGCTTGCGACTTACAATGGCTTAGGCCGTCATTAGGGAGGCAGCCCCATGCTCGATCCGAAACAGTTCGATGAGCTTGCGCGCCGTTTTACCGAGAGCCTTCCACCGGGGATGCGCGAGTTCCAGCAGGAGATGGAAAAAAATGTGCGGGCTGCGATGCAATCCGTCTTCGCCCGCATGGATTTGATCACACGTGATGAATTCGACACGCAGGCGAAAACCTTGGCGCGCACGCGGGCGCGTCTGCAGGAGCTCGAAGGGCAAGTGGCAGCGCTTGAGGCCGCGCTGAAAAATCCCACACCCGGTGAGCCGAGGGCGGGCAAGGCCGCGGAAAAGTCCGCAACCCGTCGCACTTCCAGCACCGGCAAGGATCCGCAAACCGGCAAAGATTGATACTCTGTTCTGCGCAGAGGATGGACTCTGGTGTCGCCAAGGAGGGTGCCGTGTCTCTTGCCATCGCCTACGGACGTGCCGCCGTCGGGGTGCAGGCGCCGTCGGTCGCCGTCGAGGTTCATTTGACCAACGGACTGCCCTCGTTGTCCGTAGTCGGGCTGCCGGAGGCGGCCGTGAAGGAGGCAAAGGATCGCGTCCGCAGCGCCATACTCACCAGTGGCTTTGAGTTTCCCACCCGACGGATAACGGTCAATCTCGCTCCCGCCGATCTACCCAAAGAAGGCGGCCGCTTCGATCTGCCCATCGCCGTGGGCATTTTGGCCGCCTCCGGGCAACTGCGCTGTAAGGAGTTGGAGCGCTACGAGTTCGCAGGCGAGCTCGCCCTTACCGGGATGCTGCGCAGTGTGAACGCCGTGCTACCGATGGCGCTGCATACACGGCAGGCCGGGCGCTGGCTGATCCTGCCACTCGATAACGCACCCGAGGCCGTATTGGCGGCCGGTGATCGCGTGCTCGGCGCGCGCCACCTGCT
>JAKDMK010000378.1 GCA_030452365.1 Nitrococcus sp. | reverse complement strand
TCACCCCGGCAGCGCCCAGCCAGTGGCGCGCGAGGCGCGTCCGGGTCCCGCGCCCACACAGGTCAGCGTTTATGGCGACCTGGGCCCCGCCGAAGCGCTGGTGGCGGCGCTCGCGGGCGCGGAGATCGCCGTTCAACGCACCATGATCGGTCCCGGTTTCATCGTTGTACCGGGCGCGACGTTGGCTCTCACTGACGGGCGCAGCGCCACCCGGCGTGCCGCCGAGGAGGGCATCGCGGATCTGGTGCTGTTCGACCTGGCGCTGGATTTCGCCAAGTCGAGCCGCATCGTCATCGCCGCCGCCGATCAGCTCTTTCAGGGGCTTGGCAAAGCGGTTTCCGTGATTGACGATAGCCCTGGGCTCATCATTTTGCGCACGGTGTGCATGCTCGCCAATGCTGCTGCCGAGGCGGTTGGCCAAGGCGTGTGCAGCGCCGCCGATTGCGATATAGCCATGCAGGGCGGGGTCAACTATCCGCTCGGCCCATTGGCCTGGGCGGATGCCATCGGCCTAGCGCGCGTCGCCACCGCGCTCGATCATCTATATGGATGCTATGGAGACGAGCGCTACCGGCCGGCAGCGCTGCTGCGCCGCAAGCTCTATGGAGGCAGACGATTCCATGAGTGATCCTACGCAACGCTCGTTGCCCGCGCAGGAAGTCGCCGCGGCCTGCGCGCGCATTCTGTGGGAGGGCGATCCGGCATCGCGCGCGCTCGGGATGGTGATCGAGGAGGTGCGCCCCGGCTACGCGCGGCTGTCCATGCCGGTGCGCGCGGATATGGTCAACGGCCATCGCAACTGCCACGGGGGCTTTATCTTTACCTTGGCCGATTCCGCCTTCGCCTTCGCCAGCAACACAGCCAATTACGTCACGGTGGCCGCAGGCGCAAGCATCGATTTCATCGCCCCGGCCAAGCTTGGTGACGTGCTCAGCGCCAGCGCCGAGGTGCAGGCCGGCGCGAGGCGCACGGGTATCTATGACATTCGGGTGGACAATCAGGCCGGCGAGCCGATTGCCCTGATTCGAAGCCGCTCGCGCCAACTCAAGGAGCAACTGATAACTGGGCTCGAGGTGGCGCGATGAGCGAGGCCTACATCGTCGATGCCCTGCGCACCCCGTTTGGCCGTTACGGCGGCGCGCTCGCCGTGGTCCGCGCCGATGACCTCGCAAGCATCCCCATCCAGGCGCTCATGCAGCGCAATCCCACGGTAGATTGGGGCGCGCTGGATGATGTGATCTATGGCTGCGCCAATCAGGCGGGCGAGGATAACCGCAACGTCGCCCGCATGGCGGCGCTGCTGGCCGGGTTGCCGGTGGAAGTGGCCGCCACCACGATCAATCGACTCTGCGGTTCCAGCATGGATGCCATCGGCAGCGCCGCGCGCGCGATCCGCTGCGGCGAGGCCGAGCTGATAATTGCCGGTGGCGTGGAATCCATGTCCCGCGCCCCGTTCGTCATCGGCAAGGCGGAGCGCGCCTTCGCGCGCAAGGCGCAGATCCACGACACCACCCTTGGCTGGCGCTTCGTCAATCCGCTGCTGCAAGAGCGTTACGGCATCGACTCCATGCCAGAGACCGCGGAGAACATCGCCGAGGCGTCCCAGATCAGCCGTTCGGACCAGGACGCCTTTGCGCTGCGCAGTCAGCAACGGGCCAAAGCCGCGCAGGAGGCGGGCCGTCTCGCCGAGGAGATCATCGCGGTTAGCATCCCCCAACGAAGCGGTGCGTCTCTCGTGGTGGATACCGATGAGCAGCCGCGGCCCGATACCACATTGGAGGCGCTTGCCGAGCTGCCGGCCCCCTTTCGCGCGGTGGGTGGCACCGTCACCGCCGGCAATGCCTCGGCTATCAACGACGGCGCGGGCGCGCTGCTGCTCGCCTCCGAAGCGGCGCTTGAGCGCTACCGGCTCACGCCCCGAGCGCGGGTGCTCGGCACGGCCGTCGCCGGGGTGGCACCGCGGATCATGGGTATGGGGCCGGTGCCTGCCACCCGCAAGCTGCTCGCACGCTGCGGCTTGATCCTCGCGGACATCGAGTTCATCGAGCTCAACGAGGCATTTGCCGCGCAAGTTCTGGCCGTGCTGCGCGAGCTTGGCCTGCCGGATGACGCCGAGCACGTCAACCCCTACGGCGGCGCTATCGCCCTCGGCCATCCGCTGGGTGCAAGCGGCGCGCGGCTGGTGACGAGCGCCGTCTATCAGTTGCGGCGCAGCGGCGCCCGCTACGCCCTGTGCACGATGTGCATTGGCGTGGGGCAGGGGATTGCCACCCTGATCGAGCGTGTGTGAGCACCAGCGCGTCCGTTCCTCTGCGCCGCACGCAGGCATTTTCATAGCAACCCTGCCTGCACGGCCGCACAGCGCGCGGCACCGAGCGGCGCGGCCTGGTCGTTCATGATGACCCGCACCGGCATCTCCCGCAGCAGATCTCTCATGCGGCCCTTGTCGGTAAACGCCTCCATGAATACTGAACCCTCGCGCTTTTCGATGATCCGCGGCGCGATCCCGCCGCCCAGGTAGTGTTTCGCTCCCCGCTTTGACTCATGTGTCGTTGGCAAAGGCTGGCGGTTGCGGTCAGCGTATCGCCGAGCCCATAATTGTCCTACGAAATGTTACTCAATCGTCCTTCAATAGGTGCAGCCATGGATTTCGTAACACTGCGCGAATTCCGCACCCAACCCGGCAAGATCTGGGAGAAGTTAACCAAGCAGCACGAGTTGGTCGTGACCCGCAATGGCAAGCCATTTGCCCTGCTGACTGAGACCTCACCCACGAGCCTTGATGAAGATTTGGCCCATCTGCGTCGCGCCCGCTTCGGCCGGGCACTTACCGTGATCCGCGACCAGGCCAAGGCGCGCGGGCTGGACAAGCTCTCGACCGAGGACGTCAACGCACTGATCCGCGATGCCAGGAAAGCGCGGCGTGAAACGGGCGGTACTTGATACCAATGTTCTGGTCTCGGGATTGCTGAGCCCCCATGGACCGCCCGCCGCGTTGTTGAACAAGGTCGCCGCGGACAATCTCTCGCCCGTCTATTCCGATCCCATCTTCGAGGAGTATGCGGAGGTGCTGATTCGGCCATGCTTGCACTTGGATCCAGATGCCGTTTTACGATGGCTCGCGTTGTTCGGTGATGTGGCCGAGTATGTATCGCCGAGCGTAACTACTCACCCCCCCGTCATCCTGCGCGCAGCGAAGCGCAGTCGCAGGATCCAGCGACTAGAT
>JAKDMK010000377.1 GCA_030452365.1 Nitrococcus sp. | reverse complement strand
GTCGAGCGCGGTCAGGTGTTGTGCAAGCCGCGCAGCATTACGCCGCACACGCGTTTTGAGGCTGAGGTCTATGTGCTCTCCAAGGAGGAGGGTGGACGGCATACGCCGTTTTTCCAGGGCTATCGGCCGCAGTTTTACTTTCGCACCACGGATGTGACCGGGGCGGTGGACCTGCCGCAAGGCACCGAGATGGTAATGCCCGGTGACAATGTCAATATGGCGGTGACACTGATTGCCCCAATTGCTATGGAAGAGGGCGTGCGCTTTGCCATCCGCGAAGGCGGCCGCACCGTCGGCGCCGGCGTCGTCGCGAAAATATTGGAGTGATGATTTTCGGTGAGGCGTCAGGTGTGAGGAGTGAGGGGCTAAATGCGAGAGTTCCCGGCCCAGCCTCGGACCTTGCAGCTCTTGTTCTAGAATGTTTAACTCGCGTGGGGATGAGGCGGTCTTTCGCTTCACACCTCACGCTTAACACCTTACGGTAAAAACCATGGCGACGAGCCAGCGTATTCGTATCCGTCTTAAGGCGTTCGATCATCGGCTGATCGATAAGTCGGCACGCGAAATCGTTGAAACCGCTAAGCGAACCGGCGCTCAGGTGAAGGGCCCGATACCACTGCCGACTAAGAAAGAGCGTTTTACTGTTCTGACCTCGCCCCACGTCAACAAGGATGCGCGGGATCAATACGAAATGCGCACGCACAAACGTCTCATGGACATTGTTGACCCGACGGATAAGACTGTCGATGCCCTGATGAAGCTTGATCTCGCGGCCGGCGTTGAGGTTCAGATCAGGCTGTATTGAGCTCGCTTGGGAACTACCCCGGCCCCGTTGGTTTTTCGGTCGGCTGGGGCGGGCCCTGAAACCGGGTAACTCCCGCATGGCGTGGTTGCCGATCTATGACGATTTGGGAAGCCTAATGCCTTACGCAAGGCGACGGTGCTTTTGTTGCCGTTAAGAAGAGGTTAACGAGATGGCGATTGGGATCGTCGGTCGAAAATGCGGCATGACACGCCTCTTTGCAGAGGATGGTAGCTCGACTCCTGTGACCGTTGTCGAGGCGACGCCGAATCGCATCACCCAGCTTCGGCTTAAGGACAAGGATGGCTATTCTGCTATCCAAGTCACTACCGGGGTACGGCGGCCGTCGCGTGTAAACAAACCGAAAGCGGGCCATGTGGCTAAAGCCGGTGTGGAGATGGGACGTGGTCTGTGGGAGTTCCGGTTGCCTGATGACTCCGAAGCGGATCTACAGGGCGGTAGCGAGGTGCGGGTTGATCAATTCGCCGTCGGCCAGCGGGTCGATGTCACTGGCAGGACTAAGGGCAAGGGTTTTGCTGGCACGGTGAAGCGTCACCATTTCCGGACGCAGGATGCGACGCATGGTAATTCCCTCTCCCACCGCGCACCAGGATCGATTGGGCAGAACCAGGATCCGGGGCGGGTGTTCAAGGGCAAAGCGATGGCCGGACATTTGGGTGCGGCTAGACGCACGGTGCAAAATCTTGAGGTTGTCCGGGTGGACATTGAGCGCAACCTGCTCCTGATCAAAGGCGCCGTGCCCGGAAGCCAAGGCGCTGACGTCGTCATCCGCCCGGCAATCAAGACCCGACGCGCAGAGGGGGTAACCTGATGGAGCTGCCGCTGCGCGAGGGTGTGGGTGCGGTTCAGTTATCGGAGCGAATTTTCGACGCCGAGTTCAAGGAGCCGCTGATCCATCAAGTCGTGGTGGCCTATCTTGCCGGCGGGCGTGCCGGCAGCAAGGCCCAGAAAAATCGTGCTGCGGTGCGTGGCGGCGGTGGTAAACCGTGGCGGCAGAAAGGAACGGGGCGCGCGCGCGCCGGCTCGATTCGCAGCCCGCTTTGGCGTGGAGGTGGTCGGAGTTTCGCTGCGGCCCCGCGTGATCACGCGCAGAAGGTCAATCGCAAGATGTATCGTGGAGCCTTGCGCGCCATTCTCTCGGAGCTCGCACGGCAGGGGCGGTTGTGTGTAGTAGAGCGCTTCGACCTAGACCAGCCAAAGACGAAGCTCCTCATTAACAAGCTCGACGGCCTCGGTCTGGCCGATGTTCTCATCGTCAGCAACGATCTCAGCGACAATGTGTGCCTAGCCGCTCGGAATCTCCCGGCTGTGGAAGTCCGCGCAACGAGCCGATTGAATCCCGTCGTGCTACTGCGCCGTGAGAGCGCGCTGTTAACGGTAGATGCCGTGAATCGCCTGGAGGAATGGCTTGGATGAATCCGGAACGCGTCTATCAGGTCCTCTTGGGCCCTCATGTCTCCGAGAAGACCACGACGCTTGGCGAGTCAGCGCGCCAGGTCGTGTTCAAGGTAGCCCGCGATGCGAGCAAGCATGAGATCAAGGGAGCCGTCGAGCGCCTTTTCGAGGTCCAGGTCAAGCAGGTTCGTGTCGTCAGTCTGAAGGGGAAACGCAAGGGCCTTGGACGGCGGCGCGGTAGGCGCAGCGATTGGAAGAAAGCCTACGTCGCGTTGGCGGAAGGTCAGGATATCGATGTGTTCGGGACGCCCGAATAAGCGCTGTAACCGGAAGGATGATCGACCATGGCTTTGGTTAAGGCAAAACCGACATCGGCGGGCCGACGCTTCGTGGTGCAGGTCAAGGCCAAGGATCTGTATCAGGGTGGGCCCTACGCTCCGCTCGTACGCAAGCTGTCCAAGACGGGCGGACGGAATAATGCCGGGCGCATAACGGCGTGGCATCGTGGTGGTGGCCACAAACGGCGTTACCGAATGATTGATTTTAGACGCGACAAGGACGGTGTCATCGGTCGCGTCGAACGCTTGGAGTATGACCCGAATCGCAGCGCCAATATCGCACTGATCCTTTATCGCGATGGCGAACGGCGGTATATTATTGCCCCCCGCAGACTTGAAGTTGGCGCGCAAGTGCTCTCGGGGACTGGGGCGCCCATTAAGCCGGGCAACGCGTTGCCCTTGCGTAACATTCCGCTCGGCACTCAGGTGCACTGCGTGGAGATGCGGCCAGGTAAAGGGGCGCAGCTAGCGCGGGCAGCCGGTGCCTCAGTGCAGATCGTGGCGCGGGCCGGGGCCTATGCCACCCTGCGGCTGCGCTCTGGGGAGGTGCGCAGGGTGCCAGCTGATTGCAAGGCAACGGTTGGCGAGGTCGGCAACGCCGAGCACTCCCTGCGCTCGCTGGGCAAGGCCGGGGCGCAGCGTAAGCCAGCGCGCGAGCGCGTCCCGGGCTTGGC
>JAKDMK010000376.1 GCA_030452365.1 Nitrococcus sp. | reverse complement strand
CGCTAATCCGCGCCGATGCCCTGTTCAAGAATTTCCCTGTGGCACTGCTGATTTCGTAGAAGGGAACCGCGCCATAACCGTCAGGGTCTGTATTATGTTCCTAAAACACATACCCTCCTCGGACCTAATAGAAGTACTCGATATCAAGGAACTAGTAAATCCTTGCCGAGAGAGCATTACCGGACGCTCTCATGCAGGCGAGGAAATGCAAGAGCCTGCCAAATTTGAGAAAGCTGCGTTTATTTTTCCTTCAGGGGAGGCACTTCCGCAATGCTGGATTAATCCAGATTATCAAAAGAAGCTGTAGCTTGGGGTGACGGAGAAACCCCAAAAACTCCGGTAGCCGCGTTGGGGCGAACGTCGAGGCAAACGTTGGGGTTCGCAAAGTCCCCCAACCTATATGGCTTTCGGCTCTCGACGTAGGCGACGGCCGCGCCTGGTCTTTGGTCGACATTGTGATTCCCAAAAACGAACAGGACTTTCAGCAGAACGGTTTCTGTTTCTCACTTTGTAGAGACAAATTGCGTGTTACCCCGCGACGCGAAGGGCGCTACCTGGTCGACCGCAACGAGATTGATTACGACGAGCACGCGGATCTGCTCTATAAGCTCGCTGGACAGGTGGTTGCGCGGGTCCGCACGTACCTGCAGACAGCCGCGGACGTAGAGAACGTACTATTGCGTCACGGTCGGCAACTTGCTGACTTCATCTTCGCCCGGATGATGCAGCACTACGAGGAAACCCCGCTCGGCCCGGACGATTACGAAGTCCGCGTGACGCGCGGATTTGCGCTGCTGCGCGCACAGCCGCTGAATGTGGCGCCGGGCCAGAATGTACGCAATTTCCAGCACGCTGCCACGCCTCTCTCCGAAACAAAGCGGCAGGTGTTCGGCGGTTTCAAAAAGTGTTGCTACCCGCTGCATAAATTTGATTCGGACCCTGGGATGCGCCGACGGGGTCACATTACCAGCGTCGCCCGGCTGCCAAGCCCTCGGCCCAATGGAACGTACCACCTAATGGCGTGTACCAGAGCGTGAAACCGAGCGCCACACCCACGCTGTTGGCAAGCATGTCAAGCCCGTCCGGAGTGCGGTAGCCGGTTGTCCCTTGCAGCAGCTCCACTATTGCGGCCACGACAAGAAGGAATAGACACCAGCCGATGGGGCGCTGTCCCTCCCAGGCTTGCAGGAACCACCAGGCAAGTAGGCCCCAGGCGATGGTGTGCTGGAGTTTATCCCAGGCCAAAATACTTGGCGGGGACGGCGGATTCGGTATTAAGGACATGGTCATCACTGCCGCAAGCAGCATCCATGCGGTGGCTCGCCAAAGCCACGCAAAACGCAATGCACGCACTGAATTCCCCCGGTCGTAATATGCGGTTCGTGGCATCCTAAAGCCATGTGCCGGTACCGCCAAGCCGATTTTCGCAACAGCCAGCCCAGAGGGTAGCGCATGCCGCTGCTGTATCAAATCGTCATCTTCCTAGCGGCGGCCGTGCTCGCGGTACCACTGTTTCGCCGGCTCGGGCTGGGGGTGGTGCTGGGCTATCTAATGGCCGGCGTGGTCATCGGCCCTTGGGGCCTCGATATCGCGGGTAATGTTCACGCCATTATGCATTTCGGTGAGATTGGGGTCGTGTTCCTGCTCTTTGTCATCGGGCTGGAGCTCCAGCCGGCCAGGCTGCGAGCGATGCGGCGCGCAATATTCGGCCCTGGTATTGCTCAGGTTCTGATTAGCGGCGTCGCGCTCGGGGCACTGGCTGCAGCGGCCGGCTTCGATCACAAGGCGGCCTTGGTGATAGGCTTTGCCCTGTCGCTGTCCTCCACCGCGTTCGTGCTGCACCTGCTGGCCGAGCGCAACGAGCTCAAAACTCAATATGGACGGCGCAGCTTCGGCATCCTGCTGTTCCAAGATCTGGCGGCCGTGTTGATGATCGCGGCCTTGCCGCTGCTCGCGACCCGCCCACTGGCCGCCACGCAGCCGTCGGCGTTGCTGCTCTATGCTGGCTGGATCGCCTTGGTGCTGGGCACGTTCATCGTAGGTGGCCACTACCTGCTGCGGCCCGTGCTCAGACTGGTCGCCGCGGCTCAAAGCCGCGAGATTTTCACGACCGCCGCGTTGTTGCTTGTCATGGGCTCGGCACTGCTTATGCACGCGATCGGCATCTCGATGAGTCTTGGCGCGTTCATGGCCGGAGTCTTGGTCGCGGACTCCGAATACCGTCATCAGCTTCGCACCGACATCGACCCTTTTCGAGGCCTGTTGTTGGGGCTGTTCTTCATCGCGGTGGGGATGTCGATCAATGTCGGTCTGATCGTCGCGCAACCTTTATTGGTGGTTGCGCTGGCAGTGGGCCTGACCGCCGCCAAGGCGCTGATCCTCTATGCCATTGCCTACATTAAGGGGGTACACGGACGTGAAGCCAGACGCCTGGCATTGTATCTGGCGCAGGGCGGCGAGTTCGCCTTCGTGGTGCTCGGGCAGGCGCTTGATCTCGGCATCCTGCCGGAAACCACAGTTGAGCTCCTTACGGTGGTGGTCGCCTTGTCGATGGCGTTTACGCCTGCGCTCACCGCCTTGCAGGAGCGCTTCGACCGGCCAAGTGCCCCGGCGCGTCCCTTCGATGCGATCGAGGAGACCGAGCATACGGTGGTGATCGCCGGTTTCGGCCGCTTCGGCCAGGTCATCGGACGGTTGCTTGCCTCCCGCGGGATCCCGTTCACGGCCCTAGAGGTCAGCCCGGCGCAAGTGGATTTCGTGCGCCGCTTCGGCAATAAAATTTACTACGGCGATGCCTCGCGGCTGGATCTGCTGCGCACCGCCCAGGTCGATCAGGCAAAAATGTTCGTGCTCGCCGTGGACGATATCGAAGCCTCTATAAAAATCGCGCGCACAATGCGTCAGCATTTTCCAAACGTGCCTCTGTATGCCCGCGCCCGCAATCGCCAGCATGTCCATCAGCTGATGGACGCGGGTGTAAGAGAAATTATTCGCGAGACCTTTCTTTCCAGTCTCCATCTAGGTGGTCAAGTACTGAAAGCTTTAGGCCTGTCCGCAAGCGAGGCCGCAAACGCCATGACCATCTTTCGTGAGCACGACGAGCGCACCTTGGCCCGCCAGCGGGCGCTGCGAGGGGATAACGAGGCATTGATTCAGTCCGTCAAAGAAGCCGCGCGGGAGCTCAAGGCCCTGTTCGAGGCGGACGCGCAATCGCGGCAACAAGAACACGTAACCAC
>JAKDMK010000076.1 GCA_030452365.1 Nitrococcus sp. | reverse complement strand
ACTGGTTAGCAGCCGGATGAGAGTTGAGGGATTACCACGCTTGAAATGTTGTCAGTTATAAAGTGGGTATTTTGCTAATTATCGTCGCGCCCAACTATAGGGCGGAAAACGCGTTGAAGGATCGCGGACTGGGTGCGGACTGTGTCGCACATGCCCGCATGTTCTTCAATCGTCCGGCCTTCGACCTCGCAACAGCGACCCCCCCACATTTTCCATTCGTCCCGAAGGAAAGATGCTCGACGACCTTCGGCGCGACTATCGAGCCATGTCGGGCATGATCTTTGGCGAAGCTCCAGCATTTGAAGCGATCGTCAAGGACATCGCCGAACTTGAGGCCGCACTGAACGCACCGGCAGAAAGGGCTTCAGGGGCTGACGGTCAGGAGCATGGCTAAGAAAACAAAAGCCAGAAAACGACGCCCTGAGCCGAGGCAGCCTCCTCATCCGGCCAAAACAGCATCGCGGTCGGGATCAAATGCTGGTCGGGGGTTCCGGTATCAGGATGCCGTCTCCGCTTGGTTGGCGTTAGAGATATGGGCTGGTCGCCGAATACCAGCTATCTTGATCCCCGAAGGCGGTGACGACGTTGAGTTACGCGGTGAAAAAACGACCTTCATCCAGGTCAAAAGCCGACGTGAGCATCTCGGGGATTATACGGAAAGCGAGACAGCTGGGCATATAAAAGACCTGTGGAGCCGATCTCTTGGCTCCTCGCCGCAGCCGGAAAGATTGGAGCTTGTTCTCGAACGGCACGTTGTCGGCCTCACTCCGCTCGAAGAACAGCCAATCGAAGGGCCAATCACTGCAAAACTTTCCAGGTTCAGCGCGTCCTCGGATCTTCTACCGAAAACGTCGATCATCGTAGCCACTTCACCTCAAGAATGGGCGATCAGCTTGATCACAGATCGGCTGAACTGCTCTCCGATTGCGGCCCAGATGTGTTTCGCCGAGTTGCTTGTTCGCGTGGGCGTTTTGGCGGACGCCAATGGCAGGTTGGCGCCAGAGGACTACCGCGGTCTTTCGATCTCTGACACCGAAGCGTCAATCCGTAATGTTTTAGCCGCTGTCGATGTCGACTCGATCGAGCGCGCCCTCCGGGAGGGCGTTTGCGAACCAGTCGATTTTCTGACACCTCTCAACGATCCGAACTTCTATCTCGGGGTCGATGTGGAGCCCGGCCACATCGCCGCCGGGCTAGTTTCAGAACGCCCCAAAAGCCGGTTTGCATTAATTCAGGGCGTCGAAGAACGTCGCGCCGCTCTGATCGTTGGTCCGTCGGGTACTGGGAAATCTGCGTTGATGTGGGAAGCTGCAAATGCGCTTCGCCATTCGGTGCGATGGTTCCAGATCCGTCGGCTCGAGGTGGCAGATATTCCCGCTATACGGCAACTCATTCGAACGTTCCGCGCTTCGAAAGGAAGTCCGGTGGGCTTCGTCATGGACGATGTTGGACGAAACGGCCCGGAGAGCTGGGGAGCTTTGCTCAAAGAAGCGATGTCAGTCCCCGGTGTCGTCCTGCTCGGTTCGGCCCGTGAAGAAGATGTGACGTTGATTGCTGAACGTGCTTGTGCAGCCGAGGTGCGGGCAGACTCTGACGAGGAGCTGGCTGAACGGCTCTGGCAGGAATTGCGCGAAGCTGGAAAGACGGACTGGGCGGGTTGGCGAGAGCCATGGACGCTGAGCGATGGCCTCCTTCTTGAATACGTCCATATCTTGACGCGTGGTCGAAGGATGCAGGAGCTCCTAGCGGATCAGGTCGCGGCCAGGATTTCTGACCCAGCGCGTTCGCTTGAACTCGATGTTTTACGAATTGGATCGTGGGCAGGCGCAGCAAGCGCTGAAATCGATGCGTCGCGATTGGTTCGTACGCTCTCGGTAAGTGAGGCCGATCTTTCCCGAGCATTGCAGCGGCTCATCCAAGAGCATTTGGTCCGATCGCGTGCCCCCGGAACGCTTGCTGGTTTGCACCAACTTCGGTCTGAAGAATTGCTGCGTCTGACCCACCAGACGCCGTTGCCGACCCTTGAAACGAGTTTCGAACGGACGGTCGCAAGCGTGCCCGCTACCGATCTCGAACCATTGGTTGCCGATGCCTTGTCAGCGCGGCGCCTGCCGGTCTCGACAGTGCTCAATAGTTTGATTGTCCGGTTGGAGCGCGAACCAGATGCACAGGCTCTCGCATCCGCACTTCGAGGCCTGGGGGCTGGGCGCATTTCTGCCGGCGTGGATGAATGGCTGGAAACGTCAGAGGCCCTCGCGCTCCCGCGAACGCAGGTCGGAACCGCTGCAATGTTTGGAATTGCTGGTATTGATCTTGGCAGTCTCGGCATTATCCCAGAGGTTCAGGCTGCAGCTGATCGGCTCGCCAGGATCAAAGGTTCGCCGGGAGATGACCCTCGTCGCCTGCTGATGGAGCGTATGACTTCGTCCACCTTGCCTTCTCTGATCGAGACGGCGGATCTGGCGAGCCTGGACGAGATTCTTGGAGCCCTAGTCGGTGTGCCTTTATCAGCGGCTGTGCGGTCCACACTCAGGCGCGTTCCATCAAACCTACTGAATGCTCATCTGCATCTTGCGGGGTCGGTTATGGGAACGTTGACCGCGCTCGACCGCGAGATCGCGATCCAGTGGATCGCTGAGGTAGGACAAGAGGCCCTCTTTGCAAAGATTCAGGCAGAGACCGCTTGGGCTGGACCTGTCTCTACTGAAAATGCGGATGACGGAGTGATCGTCCGTTGCGATTATTGGTATGTTGCCGGGTCTGTGCAAGGAAATCCCCACGACGCGGTTGTGAGCCTGTGCGAGTTGATTTTGGCCCTGTGCCCGTCGGCTGACATAGCGATGTCGAACGCAATCACCGCGAGCGGCGAATTGGCAGGTCTTGCCGAGTTGCCGCTCGCGACAAAACGGATACCGAGAGAAAATCTCCCGCCACCGTCCATTCCGCAATGGAACAGGCGGTGGGGCGATCTGGTTTCCCGCCGCGTCGCCGCGCCGAGTTATAGCGACTATCTTTCAAGAGGTATAGCCATCCTCGAAGCCCTGGTGCCCACATTGGAGAGAATTTTCGACGCGCATCTTCGAGGAAAGGAGGCACTCAGCGGTCTTTTCGAGACTCTCAATTCGCTCAATGCAGAGACCGAGGCGCTGACACCTCCAGCCATTTCATCATTGGACGCATCAGTCACTGGGAGTGGAGAGGCAAACACCGCTGCCACCAAGTTCCAGAACCTGCTTCACAGCGCGAGCGTCAATCTGATTAAGCGATTCGCGAAGCTGCCCGAACAAGCGGGCGCATATATCGCATGGTTGAACGATCTCATTGCCGATGTGGATCTGGCAATTTCCGAAGAGCCATGGCAGCTCATTACCGCCTGCTCCCCATCAGCGCTCGCACGGCTGAAGGCTCTTCTGGAAACACTGCGGCTATTGGCTGGCGAAGCCCATGAAAGACAGGCGCCACCAGTGATTACTTGGGCGGCCCGTGGCAAGCGTGCGCAATTGGGCAATGCTTTGCGGTTCGTATCAGTCTCCGCCAGGGCCACAGGGGAAAAGCGACTAGCTCAACGTAAGGCAGAGATTGAACGGTCGGCGAAGGAAGCGGGGATTGAAGCGGTTTTCCATCTCCGCATCAACGCGAAGGGCATTCTGCCTTGGCCTCCGTCAGATGTTCTCGCGCTGCTGCCGGTGAGTGACGTTGCGGGTGCAGTGATCGCCTTCGAGTGGCAAGCTGAGTTGTTGCGATCTTTAGTGGATTCGTCGGTTCACCTGACAGTCATGCCTTTCATTGACGGTTTCGCGTTCCCGGCGCTTGCGAAGGCCGGTCATCAAACTCTCCTTCCTGATGTCGAAGGAGCTGCAGCCTGGGCTGAAGCACTCGGATTGGCGTGCGCTCCGTTTGCGATCGCTGGTCTGTTTGGAGAAGTGTTGAGCCTGGCTGGTGAACTCGGAGCAATGGACCGTCTGGGGCTCGGTACTGAGACCTGCCCTGAGGAGGAGACTGTTGTCCGCCAGAGTTTGGAGTGCTCCTTCGCCGAGAAGAGGGAAGAATTGATCAGACAACTCGACACCTTTGACCCAGATATTAAAGCGGATGTCTCCGTACTGATCGAGCGGCTGCGAACCGGAGATATCGATTTTGCTGCAAAAGCTCAGGCGGCAATTGATGGGATTTTCACGGAGATTGTAAAAACGACGGGTTACTTGACCCTGCTTTTGATCGAATGTGAGTGGCAGGCCGATAAGATCAAAAGTGAGTCCCGTAAGGGATGTCTTCCCGCGCCATGGCCGTAGCCTCAAGAAAAAATACCGTACGATAAAAATTAAATGGCTTGATCGGTCGATGGCAATTAAAAGTTACCGTGCGTGACAAATCTGGCTGGACCACCCGTCAATCCTGATAAGGTATTGCGTACGATATAAATTTGGCGAAGGACGCTGGTTGGCTGGTGGAGGGCGGTTACATACCGCGCTATTTGGTTGCTTCTGACTCAGTGTAATGATTCACAGCCTTCAACGGTCTGCTTTTGCGAGCGGTGTACCGGCCAAGCGCACGGTTGCCTCATTTCCACACTTGTTTTGCCTTTCTGTTGTGGATAAAATTACCAGCTATATTTAATAGCTGCTGGTATCAATATCCAATATGCCACACGAAGCAGCCACCCACGAGGGTTCTATCGACGCGGCGATACGCCTGTTCCGCCGCCACGGCGGCGTGCTGCGCACGCGCGACGCCCTGCGCCTCGGCATCCATCCCAGGACGCTGTATGCGATGCGGGATGCAGGGCTGCTCGATCGCCTCAGCCGCGGCCTGTACCGGCTCGCCGATCTGCCGCCCCTGGGCAATCCCGACCTGGTGGCGGTTGCCCTGAAGGTGCCCGGCGGCGTCATCTGCCTGATCTCGGCGCTGGCCTATCACGAGCTCACCACCCAGATCCCCCACGAGGTCTACCTGGCGCTGCCGCGCGGCGCCGAGCCCCCGCGCCTGGACCATCCGCCGGTCCGTATCTTCTGGGTTACCGGCAAGGCCTTCACCGAAGGTGTGGAGACCCATGAGGTGGATGGCGTGCCCGTGCGCATCTACGGGGCGGAGAAGACCCTGGCCGACTGCTTCAAGTACCGCAACAAGATCGGGCTGGACACCGTCGTCGAGGCGCTGAGACGCTACGTGCGCCGCGGGCGTACCCGGATCGACACGCTCATGGCCTATGCGCGCATCTGCCGGGTGAAAAAGGTGATCCGGCCCTACCTGGAGGCGCTGCTGTGACCCAGCGTCGCGGTCCCAACATCGCCGCCTCCGTGCACCAGCGCCTGCTCAACAAGGCACGTGAGAGGGGCCGTCCGTTCAACGAGCTGCTGCAGTACTTCGCTATGGAGCGCTTTCTCTATCGGCTGTCGAAGTCGGACCATGCAGACAAGTTCGTCCTCAAGGGCGCGTTGATGTTCACTGCCTGGCAGGCGCCGGTTACGCGTCCCACCATGGACATCGACCTGCTCGGGATCACCGACAACAGCGTCGATGCGATCATCGCCGTCGTGAGAGATATGTGCCGGCAAGAGGTCGAGCCCGACGGGCTGGTGTTCGATGCGGCCGACGTAGAGGGGGAGCGCATCGTCGAGGAGGCCGACTACGCGGGTGTTCGTGTGCGGTTTCGGGGAATGCTGGGAACGGCCCGCGTCACCATGCAAGTGGATATCGGCTTCGGCGATGTCGTGGTGCCGAAGCCAGAAGCGGCAGACTATCCCACGATCCTGTACCTTCCCGCACCTCGTCTGAGAGGCTACAGCCGCGAGAGTGCTGTCGCCGAGAAGTTCGAGGCGATGGTCAAGCTGGGCGTGCTCAACAGCCGTGTGAAAGACTTCTTCGACATCTGGCTGCTTTCCCGGCAGTTCGATTTCGACGGCCGGGCTATGGCCCAGGCCCTGACCGAGACCTTCGTCACCCGGGGCACAACGGTCCCAGCCGAGCCCGTTGCCTTGACTGGCGACTTCGGCAACGACACCGGCCGGCAAGCCCAATGGCAGGCCTTCATTCGCAGGAGCCGGTTGCAGAATGTACCAAACAGCTTCGCCGAGATCGTCGAAGCTGTCGCCGTTTTCCTCGGCCCTATCACGCAGGCGCTTGCTGCCGGGGAGAGTTTTCAAGGCGCGTGGAAGGCGCCAGGGCCCTGGCGTGGTCATTATACCGGCAACAAATAAATGGCAATTCCCGATTTTTGCGGCGCGGACGGTGCGCGAGCTGTCCTAACTCTGGTAGACATTGGTAGCCAGCCTAAGTGCATTGATATGGACGAATCGAATTGTGAGGTTTGATGGGCCGCAAGCGAAAAATCGATAAAGTCAGGGCGTCACGGGACGGGCATGAGTTTCATGAGGCTTGGACGGCGCGTAAAGCGACGCAGTTGCTATGGCCCGACATCGACCTGACCGCAATCGCCGTTGAAGGGCCTTCACCCGACGATCAGGCCGGGGCGTCCGCTGCTACGATCGAGGTCGCTGACCTGACGTTCTACCACGGCCGAAGCCCGAATTTCGAGGATGCCGCGCGCACGACATTTGCCCAGTTCAAATACTCCATCGCTGATCAGAACAAGGACTTCCGCGCTTCTCACGCAAAGAAGACAGTAAAAAAGTTTGGTGAGACCTACCGCTCATTTAAGCGCAAGTACGGTGCCGAAGCGGTCGAAGACAAACTCGACTTTCAGCTCGTCACGAACCAGCCAGTCAGCGATTCTCTGCTTCAGGCCATAGAGGCTACGGCAACGGGAACTAACCCAACCGACGACGTTAAGGAGCAGGCGAAGCAGTTCAAAACGGCGTCCGGTTTATCGGGAAAGCCACTGGCGGAATTTGCGCGAAAACTCAAAATCATTGGACGCTCCGGGAGCTTGCCGCAAACAAAGGACGAGCTTGCCAGCCTGCTCGTTGACTGGTCTGCCACGAGCGATCCGATTGCTGCCGCCCGGCTCGGGACGCTTCGGGAACTTGTACGCGACAAGGCCGGTTATGCCGGTACCGACCGAAATCTGATCAGACGCACTGACGTACTAGCCGCGCTTCAGATCGGTGACCCGAAGGATCTGCTTCCCTGTGAAACGGCCCTCGTTGATGTAGGTAAAGTACTAGAGCGGGAGCAGCTCCGCGAGGCTATGACTCGCATCGGTAGCACGTCAACGCCGCTTCTTATTCATGCGACCGGCGGCGTCGGCAAGACGGTCTTTATGGGTTCGCTCGCCTTGAAGATTGCCACGGACCACGAGGTTGTTTTCTTCGATTGTTTTGGCGGCGGTTCTTACCGCTCCCCGGAAGACGCGCGGCATTTACCCAAGAAGGGGCTCATTCATATTGCGAATACACTGGCATTTCGCGGCCTCTGCGATCCGATGCTACCGGACAGTCCCGATGTATACACTTTGCTCAGCACATTCCGCCGCCGCCTTACGCAGTGCCTGACTACCCTCTCGCGCATGACGCCTGGACGCAAGCTGGCGATCTTTATCGATGCCATCGACAACGCCGCTTTCGCGGCAGGCCAGACCAGCGAAGACTCCTTTCCAATCAAACTGCTGGAGAGTCTCGATACGAAACCGATTGACGGCGTAAAGCTTGTCGTGTCCTGCCGCACAGAACGTAAGCCGGACACCTATGCTCAATTTGATGAATTCGAACTCTGCCCTTTTAGCAAGGATGAGACAGGCTCGTTCTTACGCGCGCGCCTGAAAAGTGTTACGACTGTAGAAGTTAACGTCGCCCAAGCCCGCTCCGGCGGCAATCCGCGTGTGCTGGATTACTTGGTTAAAACAGGTCGTGGCCTTCTCGATTCATCCGAGATCAACAAAGAAATCGAGCTGGATGATCTGATTCAGCAGAGAATCACAGATGCGCTCTCTTTGGCCGTAAAGCAAGGTTATAAGGCGAAGGATCTCAGTGCCTTTCTTGCAGGGCTGGCGGTGCTTCCTCCGCCAGTGCCGGTTGACGAGTACGCTGCCGCTCATGGTATGGAGCTCGCAGCCATTGAGAGCTTTGCTTCAGACCTGAGCCCTCTACTGGAACGCACCAATCATGGGCTTATGTTCCGTGATGAGCCAACGGAAACGCTGATCCACAAGCGATACGCGACATCGCGTGATGCGCTTGAGCGTGTCGCATCTAATCTCCTTGCTCGCCAGGATGCATCGGTATATGCGGCCCGTGCGCTTCCGCGCCTGTTACACGAACTCGATGATGGTGAGCGGCTGTTTGCACTTGCTTTCGATAATCGTATTCCCGCCTCAGTTACCAGTACAGTTGGTAAGCGCAACATTCAATATGCCCGGCTCAAGGCCGCCACTTTGCACGCGGCTCTCAAGGTTGACTACAACAGCCTTGTGCGGCTACTCGTCGAGCTATCGACCATTGCCGAGGTTGATCAGCGTGGTGCCGATTACCTGCTGAAACATCCTGATCTCGTCGTTGCAGCCGAGGATGATGACGCCCGGCGGCGGCTATTTGAAATAAGAACGGCTTGGCCAGGAACCCGACATGCGTGTCTCGCCATCGTCAATATTTTGTCGGAAGATTCGGCAGAGGCAACCCGTCATGCTTATGCGAATGAAGAGTGGATACAACATTACCG
>JAKDMK010000375.1 GCA_030452365.1 Nitrococcus sp. | reverse complement strand
CTCGAACAAGGGCGCGACCAGGCCGTAGCACTGACAGCGATGCTGCACGCACTCCCCCACGGCATAGAAGCACGGATCAAAGGTCTGCAGAGTGTCCGAGACCACCACCCCGCGCTCGCAATAGAGACCCGCCCTTTGCGCCAGTGCCATGTTGGGACGGATGCCAACGGCCATGATCACCAGCTCCGCCGGAATTTCCGCGCCGTTGGCAAAGCGCACCGCCCGCACCCGCTCATCGCCCACGATCTCGGAAGTCTGGGTCTGCAGCAGAAACCGCATGCCGCGCGCCTCAAGGGAGCGCCTGAGCAAGTCTCCGGCGGGTCGATCCAATTGGCGTTCCATCAGAGTCTCTTCCAGATGCACCACGGTGATCGCCATGCCCTGTTTTATCAGGCCATAGGCCGCCTCCAGCCCCAGCAGGCCCCCACCGATGACCACCGCCTCCTTGTGGCGGCGGCTAGCGCCGAGCATGGCTTGCACATCATGGATGTCACGATAGCTCAACACCCCGGGAAGGTCTTTGCCCGGCACCGGGATGACAATGGGATCGGAGCCGGTAGCCAGCAGCAACCGGTCGTAGGGGGCCGAACTGCCGTCAGCGGCGATCACTCGGCGCTGCCAGCGGTCAATCTCGATGACCTCGCGCCCGGTATGCAGGGTGATGCCATTTTCCGCGTACCATTGCACGCGGTTCAGCATGATGTCATCCAGCGTCTGTTCGCCGGCCAGCACCGGCGAGAGCAGGATACGATTGTAATTGCCATAGGGCTCGGCGCCGAAGACGGTGATGTCGTATCGATCGGGAGCGATGGCAAGTAGCTCTTCGATGACTTTCATGCCTGCCATGCCGGTGCCCACCAAGACCAGCCGCTCTTTACCCATGACCCGGGTCTCCAATTTGGGTTGACTTACGTCATTTGCAGAAGCCTAAGCAACGCCTGTGCCATACCCGATTCTTTTGGCTAACATATTGTTTTAATGGAATATTTTTACGGGAGTGATACGATCGAACCGGATGCTGAAAGGGCTCGCATGGTGCGCCCTCGCAGTGGCTGCACCAAGATGGGCGGCAAGGATCGGAGAAAGATTCTCTGCAGGTACCGGCGATCCCCCGGCGTCAGCTGCAGCAGCGGAGGGTTAGAGCGCACTTAGAGCCATCACCAGATAGGCAGGCGCTAAGGGCTTGGGCAGTTTGCTCTCTACTCTACCGGCCGTAACGTTCTCGTTGGGCTATCGACTTTAGTGCAGGACCCCCTCTGTCACGATAGTTGTCCGCCTTTGTAGGTGTATGTCACATTCTGCGCGTCCGCCCCCGCTCGGTAGCGACCTGCGACCTGCGACCTGCGACCTGCGACCTGCGACCTGCGACCATCAGCGTGTACGCAGTTGGTGCCGCGCGTCAGCCAGCCCCGAGCCGATACTTTGAACTATGTTTACAATGGCTCGGCGTCGTGCCTCTGTCACATCGCGACCCTCGCATCCGTGGGAGAGCTAACGGTTTACGGGTGGGATGGGGGCCACAACAAACTAGCCTTGAACCGTTACTGCTCTTCCTTTGCAAGCGCATTTCTTACAATTGTCTGTGCGCTATCCGACGGCGGCTTGAATTGGCCGCGCCAACGGTAGATTAGCTCGCCGTTTTTATCAATCAAAAACGTTTGTGGTATGCCGATCGTTTCGAACGTCCGCACGATTCGTTTTTCTGGGTCATGTAAGATAGGGAATGTAACGCCAACACTCTCGACAAACCGCCGGATAGCCCTCTCTTGTCCGTTGCCGTCTACGCCGACGCCGAGGACGACTAATCCGTCATCCTTATATTCCTCATACAGTTTTTGCAATTGCGGCATTTCCTCGCGGCACGGTTGGCACCAGGTAGCCCAGATATTGACCATGACCGTTTTTTCGCCCTTGAAATCGGAGAGCTGGACTGTTTCGCCGCCCAATGTATTAGCTGAATATTCCGGTGCCGGTTCGCCAATGGTAACGGCGCTGCTGCTTCCCTCGGAACTGCCAATTTTCTGATACACCCCGAACCCGATAGCCGCCAAGGCAACTGCCAGCACGATGATGAGGGTACCTTGCAAACGGGTCATGTAGAGTTACGCAGCCTTGCGTGGTTACTCTTGGAAGGTCGAGAAATAGATACCCCCGGTCTGAGCTTGCCAGACCAGGGCAATGCTATTTTCCAGCTCAGCAAAGTCTGCGCCTCTGCCGTTAATGTCTAGGTCGGGGAACGTCAGTGTCTCACCGTCGGCGGTAATTTCGACTATCTTGACCTTCGCCGGGCCGGCGTGAGAGCCGTGCCCACCGTGTTGGCCGCCGCTGTGTCCGTTTTCTTTTTCACCGTTTGGAGTGCGCAGGTCATTAAAGGCGATCCAGGCGTTGCCTTTAGCGTCGACCAACATCTCCGGCTCGGTGACGGGGGTGTAGCTTGGCGTGAATACCGGCGTTGGCTCGCTCCAGGATTGTCCATTATCGGTGGAAATCGCATGGTATATGCCAAGCCGTCCCTCAGCTCCGGTAAACCAGGTGGCGTGCAGACGGCCTCGGCCATCAAGCGTCAGGGACGGTCCGGCGTGCGGGCAGCCGTTAATTTTCCACTGGTCGTCGTAATACTCTACCGGCTGGGTCCAGGTCTTACCGCCATCACTTGATTGGGCAACCACAGTATCGCGGATGGTGGTGTCGCCGCTACTATCTATCTGACGCCAGCCGACATACACATTGCCGTCAGTACTTGCCGCCAGCGACGTCCGACAGCATGGGCACGTACCTTTGCTAACGAGACTCCCTGTGCTCCAGGTCTGGCCGCCGTCTTCTGATGAAATTACGCGCACAGAGCGCCCACGGTCGTCAACCTTAGCGTTCTCTGAATGCAGCACCGACACGTAAATTGTGCCGTCAGGCGCTACCGCTATGTTTTGAAAATTACGCGATGTTTCGGTGTCATTCACGTCCGGACCGACGCTTACCGGCAAATCGAACGTTTTGCCACGATCGGTTGAGCGTGCGAACATCACTACGCCTTTACCGTATTGGTACGGGTTATTTTCAGTGTAATTATTCGCCCATACCACATATACTTCGCCGTTTGGACCAATGGCCATTTGCTGTGGCGAAGCCTCGAAAGCGAGCACTTGGCCGCTCTTGCTGACTTGCACCGGCTTGCTCCAAATCTTACCGCCGTCAGCCGAGCGTTTGAGAAAAAGGTTCGCGCCATCTTCACCCACCGGCATG
>JAKDMK010000075.1 GCA_030452365.1 Nitrococcus sp. | reverse complement strand
TCCCGAAGCCGGTTCGCATGCCGTCACGAGTGAGGAATGAAGCTATAAACGCCCCCGCCGAACAAACCTTGAGAGACCCGGTATGCGGAATGGCCGTGCGGCCGGATTTCGCCCCTCACGCAGAATACGATAGGCAAACATGGTACTTCTGTAGTCAGCATTGTCGAACCCGGTTCCAAGAAGACCCCAATACCTATCTGGCTGGCTCGCGCGCGAGCACCGGCGCCGGCGCGAAGCATAAACCGCAAGGCCTATACACCTGCCCGATGCATCCCGAGGTACGCCAGGAGGGGCCGGGTGATTGCCCTGCCTGCGGTATGGCGCTGGAATCGGCCACGCCAGAGGCATCGCGAGTGGAATACACCTGCCCGATGCATCCGGAAATCGTGCAGGACACGCCCGGAGACTGCCCCAAGTGCGGCATGGCCCTGGAACCACGCACGGTGGCGGCCGATACGGGGCCAAGCGATGAGTTGGTCAGTATGACCCGGCGCTTCTGGGTTGGCGCCGCGCTGTCCGTTCCACTGCTGGTTCTCGCCATGGGAGACATGATTCCCGGCGTGGACTTCCAAGGCTGGCTTGGCACGCTCTGGTACAACTGGATACAGTTCGCACTGGCAACGCCGGTAGTGTTGTGGGCCGGCTGGCCGTTTTTCGTGCGCGGCTGGAAGTCGCTCAACGGCTTCAATCTCAATATGTTCACGCTCATCGCCCTGGGCACCGGCGTTGCCTATCTGTTCAGCCTCGTCTCGCTATTGTTCCCTGGGCTTTTGCCTGCGTCGTTCACGGACCACAGCGGCCAGATACCCGTGTATTTCGAATCGGCGGCGGTCATCATCACCTTGGTGTTGCTGGGCCAGGTGCTGGAACTGCGTGCCCGCGAGCGCACCTCGGGCGCGCTCAAGGCGCTGCTGAATCTAGCACCGCCGAGCGCCCGCCGTCTGCGCGATGACAACGAAGAAGAGGAAGTCGATCTGGCGCAGGTGAACGTAGGGGATCGGCTGCGCGTACGCCCGGGCGATAAGGTGCCGGTTGATGGCGAGGTCGAAGAAGGGCGCTCGACCGTGGACGAATCCATGATCACCGGTGAGGCGGTGCCAGTGGGAAAAGCAGCGGGAGATACGGTCACCGGCGGCACGGTCAATCAAAGCGGCAGTTTTATTATGCGCGCGAGCCGCGTCGGCACGGATACGCTGTTAGCGCGTATCGTGCAGATGGTGGCCGATGCGCAACGCTCGCGCGCGCCGATCCAGGGGCTCGCTGACCGCGTGGCCTCCTGGTTCGTACCGGCGGTGGTGCTTGTGGCCATCGCGAGTTTCGTGGTGTGGCTGCTCGTCGGGCCGGCACCGGCCTTCAGCTATGCGTTGGTGGCCGCCGTCTCCGTTCTAATCATCGCCTGTCCCTGCGCACTGGGACTCGCCACACCGATGGCCATCATGGTCGGAGTGGGGCGTGGTGCCGGCGCGGGCGTGCTGATCAAGGATGCCGAGGCCATCGAAGTTATGGGCAAGGTCGATACCTTGGTAGTCGACAAGACCGGCACTCTCACCGAGGGCAGGCCGCGGCTGGTGAGCATCGAGCCGAGCGATGACTTTACCGAGGAAGCCATTCTGCGTATGGCAGCCGCCGTCGAGGCAGGCAGCGAACATCCCCTTGCGGCGGCAATCGTCGCCGGTGCGCGCGCGCGCGGCGTGGAACCGCAACCGGCCACGGATTTTCATGCGACAACCGGCCAGGGGGTCAGCGCGAAGGTGGATGGCCGCACGGTACTGATCGGCAATCGGCGCATGTTGGAGGACGCCGGCATTGCCTGCGCTGATCTCGATGAGCGCGCCGACCAGCACCGGGCCGGAGGACAAACGGTCATGCTGGTGGCGGTCGATAACCAGATCGCCGGCCTGGTGGCGGTTGCCGATCCGATCAAGGAGACCACTGCAGAGGCGGTGGCGATTCTGCGTAACGAAGGTATGCGTTTGATCATGCTCACCGGGGACAGTGAGCACACGGCGCACGCCGTCGCCGGCTTGCTTGGACTCGATGAGGTGCACGCCAACGTATTGCCGCAGGACAAGCTCGCCGTCGTTCAGCGCCTGCAGCAGGCGGGCCGCGTAGTCGCAATGGCGGGCGACGGGGTGAACGACGCCCCGGCGCTGGCACAGGCCGACGTGGGTATCGCCATGGCTACCGGTAGCGACGTTGCGGTGGAAAGCGCCGGCGTTACGCTGGTCAAGGGCGATCTGCGAGCAATTGCAAAGGCACGACTTTTGTCGCATCAAACCATGCGCAATATCCGCCAGAACCTCTTCTTTGCGTTTTTCTATAACAGCGCCGGCATCCCGCTCGCAGCGGGCGTGCTCTACCCGCTGTTCGGCTGGTTACTAAGCCCCATGATTGCCGCTGCCGCTATGAGCTTGAGCTCCGTCTCGGTCATTGCCAATGCCTTGCGGCTGCGCCGGGCCATATTGTAGCCGCGCGCGCATGTCTCACACTTCGAGGAGGGCAATACACCGGGATGCCCCGTAACCAATCCGAACCCATTATTTCTTTGATCGCCGCCATGGCTGAGAATCGGGTCATCGGCCGGGGTCATGGGTTGCCCTGGAGGCTGCCGGCGGATATGCGTCATTTCGTATCCCTCACCCAGGGCAAGCCCATCGTTATGGGCCGCCGCTGCCATGAGACCATCGGGCGGGCCCTGCCGAAGCGGCACAATATCGTCCTGAGTCGAAATCGTGCTTTTCGGGCGCCGGGCTGCACAGTGGCCTCTGATCTCGAATCTGCGCTGGCTGCGAGCGCGGGGTCAGCGGAAATCATGGTCATCGGTGGAGAGGAAATCTATCGGCTATTCCTTACCCAGGCGGATCGCATTTACCTGACCCTGGTGCATGCCCGGATCGAGGGTGATACCTTCTTCCCGCCGCTCGATGCGGCCGAGTGGCGTGAATTGGGCCGCAGGTCGCACCCAGCCGATGCAGACAACGCTTACGCTATGAGCTTCCTAACCTTGCTCAGGCGCGGGCTCGGAAACAGCGCGCAAGCGCAGTGAACCGACCCTCAGAAGGCTTGCGGAGCAACTAAAGGGCCGCTCGCCCGTACAGTGACGGCCACTATGGATTCTTGAGCAAAGCTCGGTTATATAGCGCTATTCGGCAGCATGTCCTGTGGTGTTCGCGTTTGGACCTGATGCGCCGCGCCGGCATGCGCCGCGCCTGCGTATACGCCAAGGCTGTTATGCCACAATGGAACAAGGATCCACGGACAAGGAGTACGCTACTATGGCACTGAATGTCAGAGCTAGGGGACTGATAGGTTCTCTCACATGGCTCGTCTTGACGGCCTCGGTAGGGACGGCGCTGGCCTCCGGCTATCAAAATCACGCCCAAAGCGCCAAAGCCTTGGGCAACGCCATGGCAGGTGCCACCGCCGGTGCCGAAGACGCATCTTACATGGCGTACAACCCGGCGGCGATCGGATCCCTGCCCGGTAGCCAAATAACGGGCAACCTGACCTACATCGATCCCGAGATCGAGTTCCGGCACGCCCAGGCCAGCACGGTCTTGGGCACACCCATTCAGGGCGGCGTCGATGATGGCGATGTGAACGCATTCGTGCCCGCGCTCGCCGCCAAGTGGCGCTTGAACGATAAGATCGATCTGGGCCTCGGCGTCTACTCCTTCTGGGGCCTCAAAACCGACTACAACCGTGGCTGGATTGGGCGCTATCACTCCGTGGACTCGAGCTTGGCCACAGTGGCCATCAACCCGGTGCTCGCTTTCAAGCCGGCGCCTGGCCTTTCTCTCGCGGCCGGATTGATCGCACAGTACGCCGATGCGCGGCTCACCAACGCCATTGATTTCGGCACGATCGGCTTTGTCCAAGGGGTTCCGGGTGCAAACCCCGCCAATCAAGACGGCTTCGCTCGTCTCACAGGCAATGACTGGGGCTTTGGCTTCAATCTCGGAGCGCTCTACGAACTCACCCCCAGCACACGCATTGGGTTGGCCTACCGCTCCAAGGTAGAGCATACGATCAGGGGCAATGCCCATTTCACTCCGGACCAGGCGGGTATCGCCAATGCCCTCGGCGCTGCAGAGGATACCAAGGCTCAGGCAGATCTCACCACACCGGCCACGGCGAGTGTTGGCGTGTTTCATCAGGTCACTGAGCGGCTGGCGCTGATGGCAGAGGTGCAATGGACGCAGTGGAGTCAGTTTAACCGGCTTGTCGTGGAATTCGATAATGGTAGTCCTGACAGTGTGACCGCCAACGAATGGGAGGACTCCTGGCTCGGCGCGATTGGAGCGAGCTACCGCTTGACGGATCAGTGGCTGCTGCGCGGGGGGTTTGCGTACGACCAATCGCCGGTTCCCAATCCGCAGCACCGTATCCCGCGGATACCGGATGCGGGCCGCAAATGGCTTGCGCTTGGGGCCACATACACGCCAATTGCCAACTTCGATATCACCGGTAGCTGGGTGCATCTTTTTTTCAATGACGCCAAGGTCGAGCTAAACGCAACCGATGAGGGCAACCTCGCAAGAGGCAATCTGAGCGGTAGCTACGAAATAGCGGCCGACGTATTTTCCGTGCAAGCCGCCTGGCGCTTCTAATTGCGCCTCTTGCACGATGTGCGCGTCTCGCGGTTGCTAATCCGCGGTCTTTTCCGATATGAAATGAGTCTGAGCGAGGGTCGTGCCGCGGGCGATGTGCGGCACTTTTTATCCGGCGCCGGTGGTTCGGCGTCGGAGCAGGTTTTGGCCAACGGCCACGTCTCCTCATCCGACCACGTATCCATCCTCTCATTGCTCCATCTCTGAGCAGTTTGATATGCTCTGCACAGCCATTGAATGAGGCGTCCATGAAACTCAAAGTGGTGCTGGAACCAAGCGACGACGGCGGATTCACAGTGTTTGTTCCCGCGCTTCCTGGGTGCATCAGCGAAGGAGACAGCAAAGAAGAGGCCATCACGAACATTCGAGAGGCCATCGAGCTGTATTTGGAACCTGTTGACGATGACCTGCCCCTGAGCTCCGAGGCTGAGGAGATCGAGCTGGCCGTATGAGGAAAGTCCCGAGCCTCTCGTACCTCGAGGTGCTTCGGGCTTTGCAGCGAGATGGGTGGGTGATCGTGCGTCAGAAAGGCGGCCACATCCGTCTTCAGAAGCGCCTTGCCACGGAAGTGTTGAAAATCACGGTTCCGGCTCATCGTCCTCTCAAACGCTCCACACTTGCTCTTCCTCTCAAACAGGCACGATTGTCCGTCGAGCAATTGAACGGCTTGCTGTAATCCTAAACCAGGCAACGGTAATTCCAAGCGGCTATCGTGCAGCACCGTCTGTTCTCCGCTGTCCGTAACACTTCGGCCACGCTCATCGATTCAACTCCTTTCCAATGCCATCCGCCGCCATGCCAATTTACAGAGGCTTGGCCTTGGCCGCTACATGCGGCATATTCGATTGAGGCAACGCTAGGCAGAAGGGGCGGAGACAGATAAGCCGGGGCTACGGGCGTGGAGGCCTGCTCTCTACCCCTGCCCTTCTTCCCTTGTAAGTTGGCCGCTGGTGGCCGGCAGCAAAAATTATGCTGATGGTAAAGTGTCACCGTAATTCCCGTAATTCGTAATTCCTGGTAAAGTGTCACCGTAATTCCGATAATATGGGAACTATATACACGGGGCTTCTCTGAAGCCCTCCGGAACAGGAAGCGCTCAATGAAACTGACAGCTATTATTGAACGCGAAGGTGATGGATATGTAGCCCTTTGTCCTGAGCTGGATATCGCGAGCCAGGGCAACACCATTGAACAGGCGCGGGACAACCTTCAGGAAGCACTGGAGCTTTTTTTTGAGGAGGCGTCACCAGCAGAGGCGAAGCAACGGCTTCATGGCGAGATTTTCGTAACCCAGGTTGAGGTAGCCGTTGGGTAGGCTTCGAGTCCTATCCGGCAGGCAGGTGTGCGCGGTCTTATCCAAACATAGCTTTGTAGAAGTGCGCAGGCGCGGTAGCCATATCGTGATGCAGAAGAAGTTGCCCCAAAGCACGGTAACGGTTCCGGTGCCCGATCACAACGCAATCCGTTCTGGCACGCTGCGATCCATAATCCGTCAATCGGGTGTCCCGCGCAACGAATTTGAGTCATAAAGCCAGTGCCTTACAGATAGAGGCCAAGATCACTGCGACTTGAAGGGAACGTCAGCGCCGAATGCAACCTGATCGGTTATGCTATCTCGCGTCTCGGATACAAGCCCCTGCTTGGCTTCGCTCCCCATAGCCATCTGTGCCCCAATATCCGCGCCAGCCGACGCAGCCGCTCAGCAGCGCCCACGCCGCCAAAGGCTGATCAGCACATTCGCCCCCACTGAAAGGCAGCATAACCGCCGGTTCGCTGAGTGCGCTCGGAGCACGCTCATAGCCCGGC
Organism: Nitrococcus sp.; assembly: GCA_030452365.1. GTDB lineage: Bacteria > Pseudomonadota > Gammaproteobacteria > Nitrococcales > Nitrococcaceae > Nitrococcus. Next base: position 2,217 of record JAKDMK010000075.1, on the reverse strand, counting down.
TCGGGGGATGCGGTTTCGTTGAGGCGTTTCTCTTCGCCCTGATCAGCACCCTCTACGTGATTGCCCGAGCGCTGCGGCTGATCGGCATAAGCGAGTAGGCGCACCTGAATGGAGGTGTAGTCCGAGTCCTCCGGTGTCTCTGCAATCCCGGCGCGCACGGGGTTCAAATCCACGTAGACCATGCAGGCGAGAAGCGCCCGCTCATCGAGCAAGGCTTGGCTCTTGAACCGCCCTTCCCAGAACCGACCTTTGCAGCCATTCTCTTTATTGGCTTGATGGGCAATCTGCTCGTTCAGACAACGCATGAACCAGCTGATGTCCGAGAGACGCCGCGCCACTGGGCGGCGAGTTTGACGACATTGTCCCGCTCGCCTCGGCTAGCTACCTCGCCCTTGAGAAAGCGCTCCACCAACACCCCGCCGCTAAAGAGCTGCCGCCAGCGGCGCATAACCTCCTCATCCGGCCACTCCCGAGCACGCTCTGGGTCCACCCGTACAACCACATGATAGTGGTTGCTCATCACGGCGTAGGCGCATACGTCGATCGCGAAGATCCCTGTAAGCTCCATGAACTTGTCGACGATCCACTGCTTGCGGTGCTCGTAGCTCTGCCCGGTCAGGGAATCCTCCCCGCAGAGAAATGCCCGGCGCACACAGCGTGCGACGCAATGGTAGAAGGGCGTTTCCTCCGGACTGATTTGCTGGCGGCGAGCGCGGGTCATAAAGCTACTTCCCTATCTGGATGCCGTACGCAAGAAAGATTATCGCCTTTCGAGCGCAGCGGCAATATAAGTGGGTGTCCTATATTACGCTAACACCCCGCCGCTAAAGAGCTGCCGCCAGCGACGGATAACCTCCTCATCCGACCACTCCAGTGCACTCGCTGAGTCCACCCGCAGAACCACATGGTAGTGGTTGCTCATCACGGCGTAGCCGCACAGATCGATCGCGAAGATCCTCACCAGTTCCATGAGCTTGTCCACAATCCACTGCTTACGGTGCTCGAAGCTCTGTCCGGTATGCGAGTCTTCGCCGCAGAGAAAGGCACGGCGTACACAGCGCGCGACGCAATGGTAGAAGGGTGTTTCTTCAAGACTGATCTGTTGGCGGCGGGCCAGGGTCATACACGTTCTCCTTTCTGGGCAGCCGTGCTGCATATGGAGAGAATATCGTCTTTGAGTCACTGGCGCAACAAATTATGGGTGTCTAATTTATCCCCAATTTATCCCCAATCCAATCTATCCAATCTATCCAATCCAACAGCGTCCAATCTATCCATCTATCCATCTATTCTTTTCTTCGATTCCTTTATGCATCCATTCTATTCCTTTTCCCCTTTCTTCGTCGAAAGACAAATTCCGACACCAGATCCGAGGAATTCTCCAACTGGAACACTTTGCTGGAATTATCCTTGGGTGTTCTGTATAGCTCTCCGTTTTCTGTATAGCTCTCCGTTGCGCTCGGTAACGCCAGAGGATTAGGAGGCAGGTCATATCAGGAGGGATGCCGGCGCAACGCGGAAGATGCCCGGGTTCTCGGCGACGAGCAGGCGCAGGAGGGCGATCTGCTCGGCGGTGATCTCTGTCGCGTCGATCCGCCATTCGATCACGACGCCTGGATTGTTGCGCGCGAGCCACAGGTCGCGGTCGAGCTGGCGCCGCAGACGGTTGCCGGCCTGGTCGATGGGAAGCTGCGCTACACCCTTGCTCTCGCGCAGGATGATGTTGTCGCCCTCGTGATACATGCGGTCAACAATGCGGGTCGTGACCCTGCCGCTCTGCTCGTCGAGGACGCGTAGCGGGAGTTGCTCGGCGCCGTTTGGGAACAGGTCGGCGAACTCACGGAACGTTATGTTGCCGTTCTCGAGCTGCTCGACCAGATCGTCGTAGGTCAGTCCTGGGAATATCTCGCGAGCCCGCCCCGGCGTGCCGCCGAGCTCGAGATTGTGGCGGGCCTCGGTGACGCTCCCCCTCAGCTGGTTGTCGCGTAGCGCTCGAATCCGCCCGAGTTTCCTCTCGTCGGTCATCCCGGCAGGGGGCCTGTCGTGAACCTGCAGGCCGATGTCCTCGAGGTCCTGGTCGAGCTCCGTGTCCTCGTTGAGCAGGAAATGCCGTACCGGATAGCGGGTGGCGACCATCTCGAGGTCGTAGCTGTTGGCAGTGCGTGGCCGGGCCGTGAAGGTGTCTATCCAGCGGTACCGACGCTTGAGCATCATGAG
>JAKDMK010000374.1 GCA_030452365.1 Nitrococcus sp. | reverse complement strand
ACCGCATCGAGTGGCTGGAGCACCACAACGAAGAATAATAATGCCCGAACGCGGCGGACATCATCTCAGAAGCGCTGCCGCGCCATCCAGGGAATGATGCGCTCGAACGCCTGCTCGATGTGCTCCAAGGAGTTGGAGTAGCTGATGCGGATCGCGTTACTGCACGTATCACCGAATGCATCCCCTGGGATCACGCAGACGCCGGTTTCTTCGAGCAGCCGCAGCGCCAACAAAGAACCATCCGTGCGCGGTGGCAACGACGGAAAGATATAGAAGGCCCCCTGCGGCCAGTAGCCGGTCAAATACGGTGTCTCGCTCACCAGGTGCACCACCCGGTCCCGCCGGCGGCGGTATTCGGCCACCATCTGGTCCACACAGCTACGATCGCCGCGCAGGGCCGCCACCCCAGCCCATTGCGCGGGCGTATTGGCAACCGTGGTCGTGAACATATGGTAGCGACGCAGCTTCTTGATAGCGCCTTGACTGGAAATGATCCAACCGATTCTCATTCCGGCCATGCTGAAGGTCTTGGAGAAGCTGCTGATCGACATGATATGGTCGAGATCCGAGGTGCAGCGGATGACACTCGGGTACTCCATATCATCAAGCAGGAGATGGTCATAGACCTCGTCACTGAAAACATAGATCCCGCGGTAGGCGGCCTCTTGGACGATCGCCTCTACTGTCTCGCGCGGATAGACCGTTCCGGTCGGATTACTCGGTGAGTTGAGCACGATGGCAAAGGTTCGCATGCCGATGGCATCGATCACCTCCTGAGGGTCGAGCTGATGACCGTGCTCGGCGCGGGTGGGGATGACTTTTACCTCGCCGCCGTTCATACGGATAAGTGGCGCATAGAGCACGAAAGTCGGATCGGTGACGATGAACTGCCGCCCCGGCGCCGCGGTAGCGCTCAACGCCAGATACATGGCCTCGGTGGCTCCGGTGGTGACGATGAAGTTGTCTTCCGTGAGGTCGCGCTCGTAACGAGCGCTGTAATACTCCCTGAGCGCGCTGAGCAGTTCCGGCAGGCCGGCATCGAGCGTATAGCCGGTCTGACCGGCCTCAAGGGCCTCTATATGGGCATCGATGATGTGCCGTGGGGTCGGGAAGTCCGGTTGCCCAATAGACAAATGAATTACGTTCTCCATTTTTGCCGCGGTATTGATCATGCGGCGAATGCCCGGCATCGGTATCGCCTGTAAAGACGGGCTGAACAGCCGGCCCGCCAGGGGATCGTACTGGTTGATATCGAGCACACGAGCGCCCTCGGCCATCTCAAATCACCTCTTGCGCAAACACGGGATGTATCCGGTTGAGACTAGGCCGGGGAGGGGAGGCCGGTCAACCATCGCGAAAACGCGCCGGCGCGTGGTTGACCCTGACATGCAAGGCTAGGTAACGTCGAAGAAGGGACGGAGCAGGGAGATACCGAGATGACGCAGCGCGTTCCCGACAAGCCCGTGATCACGGTCTTAGCTGCCCCAGGAGAAGCTCTGCCGCCAGGCCTCGATTCGCTTGCCGAAATGGCCGCCCTGCGCCAAGCCTGGGATGCCGAGTCCTTGCGCGCGACGCTCCCAGGCGCCCATGTCCTGTGCGTCACGGATTTCCGCACAGGCGCCCTACGCCAAGCCTGGCCGTGCGCGGATCGCCTGCAATGGATTCATGCCACCAGCGCCGGCGTGGATGCCGTGCTCATTGCGGAAGTACGCACGAGCGATGTTTTGCTCACCAACGCTCGCGGGATTTTTGATCGACCAATTGCGGAGTATGTTCTTGGCCAGATAATTGCCTTCGCCAAGGACTTTCATCGCAACTGGGAGCTACAGCAACGCCAGGAATGGGTCCATCGCGACACCGAACGGGTGCAGGGTAAACGCGCGTTGGTGGTGGGCGCCGGCGCCATTGGTCGGGAGATAGCCCGCTTGGCCCGCGCCGTGGGGTTGACTGTCGAAGGCATTGCCCGCTCCGAGCGCAGCGCTGACCCGGACTTCGAGGCGGTTTACGCCGCCCATGACCTATGCGCGCGGCTGCCGGATGCGGACTTCGTAATCGTGGCCGCGCCGCTTACTCAGACGACGCGGGGGCTGTTCGATGCGGTGGCGCTGCGTTGCATGAAGCGCACGGCGCGCCTGATCAATATCGGGCGTGGTCCCATTGTCGTTACCGACGCGCTGGTGCAGGCTCTGCAGGAGGGTTGGATCGCCGGCGCCGCCTTGGATGTCTTCGAGGAGGAGCCGTTGCCGGAGAACCATCCGCTGTGGAGGGCTCCGAACACCGTTGTCTCCGCCCACATGGCGGGTGACTTCCTCGGCTGGCGCGAAGCGCTCATCGAGCAATTCATCGAGCAGTTCCGTCGCTGGCGGCGGGGGGAGCCGCTGCACAACTTGGTGGACAAGGGGCGCGGCTACGTTGGCGCAACCAAAGAGTGAAAACATGAGCCCGATAACTGACCAAATCGCCGGCCTGACAGCCGTCGAGATGTTGGAGCAATTCGAACATGGCGATCTCTCGCCCGTGCAGGTTACCGAAGCGGCTTTGGAACAAATCCAGCTGCACAATGAGGCCGTCAATGCCTTCTGCTTCCTGGACGAGCAAACCACGCGCGTTGCGGCCCGCCAAGCGCAGGAACGCAGGCGCCGCCAGTGCAGCCTCGGCTTGCTGGACGGGGTACCGGTGGCGATCAAGGATGTTTTCATGGTGCGCGGCTGGCCCACGCGCAAGGGCTCCAAGATCACCGATGACAGCCCAGCGCCGGTCGACTCGCCGGTTGTCGCAAGCCTGCGCCGCCACGGCTTCGTCCCGCTGGGCAAGACCACCACTCCGGAGCTCGGCTGGAAAGGCGTTACTGACAGCCCACTCTGCGGGGTGACCCGCAATCCCTGGGATCCCGCCAAGGGCGCCGGTGGATCGAGCGGCGGTAGCGCCGCCGCCGTGCCGCTTGGGATGGGCACGCTCGCGCTCGGTACCGATGCCGGTGGCTCTATTCGGATTCCGGCGAGCTTCTGCGGTATGGTCGGCTTCAAACCGACCCAGGGACGAGTGCCGTTCTGGCCCGCGAGCGCGTTCGGCCAGCTCGCCCACCCCGGCCCGATGACTTGGAGCGTCAAGGATGCGGCGCTCATGATGAACGTGCTCTGTGAGCCGGATGTCCGGGATACGACGCTGCCCAGGACCGGCATCGATTTCGTCGCCGCGCTCACAGGCGGCATCAAAGGCTGGCATGTGGCCGTTAGCCAGAGCTTGGGCTATGTCGATGTCGATGCGGAGGTGGCCG
>JAKDMK010000373.1 GCA_030452365.1 Nitrococcus sp. | reverse complement strand
GGTGAGTAGTTACCCAAATTGTTTGCTCGTCACTGCTTTGACCGCGACGCTCCGCCTGATAGCTTGTACCGACGATTCGCCTACCGCAGAACTGGGCGCAATGAGTGGTGACACACGATGTATCAGGCGACGGAGGACAGGCCATGAACACAGCGGTTCAGAATTGGGTTGGCATGACGCGCGCGGAGCTTGACGAAGTATACAAGCGCGCGTCGCCCGGACGAGTGCCTCAGGGGGATATGCGCGGTACGGCGATTATCGCCGGCTCGAAGTTTGCCCAGGCCTTCGCCAAGTTCGCCCGGCTTTTCGCCTGGCAGGGAAAGGTTTTTCATCTTTTCCCGCCGGAACGCGAAACGGGCGTTTTGGTCAATAAGATCACCCCTTTCAGCCTGACCTTCATCGTGGCCACGGTCTATCGGGACAAGAGCTGGATGGACAACAAGGAAACCATCGTTCTCGACTACGCGAAAACCTCGTTCTTCGCGCAAAAGATCCGCGACGAGATTCGCGAGGTCGAGCCGGGCGTGTATCTGGGCAAGGTCTGGTGGGGAAGGACCCGAATCCTCGACTTTGCACTAACCGCTCAATCGGCCTCTGCGTAATCGAGTCGCAGCGGCGCGTATCAGAGGCGGGCGTCAGTCCAACTCTTCATCCCCCGTCGGCTCGACATGCGGTGTCTGGTTCATCCCCTGGCGCAGGCGCGAGAGCGTGCTGTACATTTGCAGCCGCGCGCGACTTTGATTGCCAAGTGGGCGGTGCTCGGGCAGACAATGCCAGGGATTCATCGACAGCCGCTTGGCAAGCTCGACATGAGCCAACGTATCGAATCGCTGGGACGGGATATGGATGGTCGCCGCCGGCACGAACCACGATAGCCGCTCCGGCCAGCGTACCGAGGCGTTCTCGATCGGCATTCGATGCGGGTCGGTTTGGACCTGAACCAGCAGATCGAACTCGACGTCCTGCCGCGCCAGGGTCGCCACCATGTTGTCGCGCAAATAATTTGGCGGCACGTGCCCGAACGGCACACCAGGAATGTCGGTGATCACCTTCGAGCGGGGCGCGAATGAGTACATCATTGCCTGCCCCTCGCCGAGGAGGTAGGGCACGCAGCTCCAATAGCGGGCGCCCAGCGGATTGTACTGGGTCTCGTTCCACAGAGACTGCATGAAGAAGTCGAGTAGGTGGGAGTCGAACGGATTCAGAAAATAGAATACCGGCATTTCGCGGAAGCTCCATACCTGCAGCTTGGCGTTCTCGCGGGTATTCGGCGTAACGAAGGTGGGTGTACAGACCCCCAGCATGTCCTGGGTGTGTTTCTCGTCGTCCAGGAGCTTAGGGCCGGGCACGCCCATGATCTTCATTGCCATGCTGACGAAGCCGACGTCTTCGATATCGCGCGGCAGATTGGGGCCCGGCCCGGAGTAGCGCACGTAGGCGGGGAAGGTGCGAGGCTCCTTGAAGATGCCGCGCCGCATGTGCTCAGGCAGATCATCCCGGATCGTGACCTGGGCGCGCACGATGCCGTGGGTCTTGGTGTTGCCGCCGCGCTCGGCGGTGCCTGGCCGGTAGGTACGCCGGATGTAACCGCCGAAGCTCTGGATTATGGAATCGAGGCTTGCCTCCTCGTCTAGGGCGACCCGCTCCTGCGCGAGATCCAGGCCCTGGTTGGGGCGCCTGCGGTTGATCAGGTACTGGATCAGAGCCGCCAGCCGCTCGCGCAACGCTCGATTGAACGCCGGGCGGAAGAACGGCTCCAGCCGGCGTTCGAGGTGCAGTGCCGCCACCAAGGCCCGGTGCAGCACCAGCAGCAGCGGCTGCCACTTACCCAGGGTCGGCGCCGGCGGGACGGGCGCGGCGATGCGAGCAGTGGACGGCGCGCCGGCCAGGTAGCGCAGGGCCCGGATACTGGGGAGGAAGAAGTAGGCGCCTCCGCGTACCGTGACGAACTGCGGCATGCCCGTGATGCGGCGCGCCGGGTGGCCGGACTGGGGCAGGGAGAAGATATCGGTTGCCAAGCCGCCCGGCAACGGCACGCGGCTTCCCAGCAGAGGGTCGGATTCGGCACTCAGACCGGCGAACTTGTTGCTCTGAATCCAGGCGTTCTGCACGAACTCAAACTGACGGCTGAGGTTCGCGCCCAGGCAGACGAACTGCAACCCGCGCTTTTCGTCGGCGGGGCCCGGCTGCAGGGCCTCTTCGGGCGACAGTCCGCTACCGTAGGCACGCCCTCGACGCACCACCCGATGAAAGCGGGACGAGGCGATAAGATCGTCACGGAATGAGGCACGTCTAAAGCCCAGCATCCGCAGCAAGCGGACGACGCGGACCGCCGCGGCTTCCGGTAGATCACCGGTACGCGGATTGGCGCGCCGAATATGGGCGCCGATCGGGCAGTGCTCGCCATGCGGGTCGGCGGCGTAGGTGAAGCCGTTCGCGGTGATATCGTCCCGATCCGGGCCAACGCCGTCGATCCAGTCATGATCCAGCGGCACTAGCGGGGCCCCCGCCCGAGTACGGCCCACCATCGCCGCCGCGATATGCTCCCGCTGCTTAGGGTCCGAGTTCGCCTGCCGGTCGACGAACTGCCAAAAGCCCCGGACGTCTTGGTGCAGCTGCCGCAACACTAGATAGGTGCCGTTGCGACCCAGATCCCGCCGGCTAGGCGTGTCCTCCGCCGGGGACAGGTCCGCGGCCCGCGGATCCAGCGCCGCATCGACCAACGGGCGGCGCGTGTAGCGCCCATACTCATTGGGATAACCGAGCAGTACTTCGCCCAAGGTGATTACATTAGCGTAGCCGAGCTGATCCTTGTCGCGTCGGCAGAGCTCGCGGCGCCAATCGGGGCGTGGCTGGCTCAGCCCGTCGGCGAATCCGAACGGTTCGAGCTCGCTCAGGGTGGCGGTAGGGAGGCGCGCCTGCACCCGGAATGCGGCCGCCCAGTCGTCGCCCTTAATGGCCTCTTCCCAGGCTTCGAGCCCGCCGCGCTGCGCGTAGACCATCGCGATTAGATGCGGCATGGTTTCCAGGCTGCCGCCCCACGCCCACCCGGAAGGCGCATTACTGCCCACGTCGCCGAGCCGGCGCGAGCGGTTTTCCTCGCCTGCCATGCCGACGATGAAGGGCTTCGAGAACTGCTGTACGATGTCGGCTCCAACGCCGAGCGCTTCGAGGCCATAGCGGGTGAACGCCACTTGCAGCGCGGTTGTCGGCCGCGTGTCGGTCGCCACCGCGCTGTTGACCGGCCCCATTCGCAGCCAGCGCTTTGCCGCATCGCGG
>JAKDMK010000074.1 GCA_030452365.1 Nitrococcus sp. | reverse complement strand
ATTGATCTCCTCCTCGTCCATCAACGCCACGATATCCCGCTCGGCGCGGCGCGCTACGGTGCGCGCATGATGGAGGTGAGCCGCGGCCGGCGTGCCGCCAGGCAGGATAAACGAGCGCAGGGTTCCCAGTGGGGGGTTCAGTCGATCGATCTCGCTTTCCAACCAGCGAACCTGCGCATCGCCTACCCTGAGCGCTTGCTTGGGCTGCGTTGACTCTGGCACACAGAGATCCGCTCCGATATCAAACAGATCGTTTTGTATTCTTAAGAGGCCGGCCTCCAGCTCACCTTCGACATAGAGCCGGGCTACACCAATGACCGCATTCGTCTCATCGACGCTACCGTAGGCGGCAACACGGCGATTATGCTTGGTCACGCGGCGGCCGTTGCCCAAGGCCGTATCGCCGCGATCACCCGTACGCGTGTAGATTTTCGTCAGTTTGACCACTGGCGGTTGTCACCCATTTAGAAATTGGGCTTGGGGTGAGCGTCATCGTAGCGCGCAACAGCCTCTAGGATTTCATTGCGAGCCGCCTCCGCACCATGCCAGCCCTCTATTTTCACCCATTTGCCGGGCTCGAGATCCTTGTAGTGCGCAAAGAAATGGCCTATCTGGTCGCGCAGCTCCTGCGGCAAATCCGAGTGCTCATGTACTTGATCGTACATCGTGGTCAACTTATGCACCGGCACGGCCAGCACCTTGGAGTCGTGACCTGCCTCATCCGTCATCGCCAGCAACCCGACCGGCCGGCAACGCACCACCACACCGGTGATCAGCGGCACTGGGGTCACGACCAACACGTCGGCCGGATCGCCGTCCCCACACAAGGTATGCGGGATGTAGCCATAGTTACACGGATAATACATAGCGGTGGCCATGAATCGATCCACCGTCATCATGCCGGTATTCTTGTCGACCTCATACTTTACTGCATCCCCGCGGAAAGGGATTTCGATGGCGACATTGATGTCCTCCGGTACGTTACAACCCGGGGTGACTGCATCGGAGATCATGACTTGCACTACCTCATAGAGCTAACACGTCGGTGATTCGAGTGCTCCCTCGCGGTTCATAGGGTAGCGCAGTGTGAGCAACTGTTAAATAACTTGACATTCATCGACCAGAAAACATTGCGGCATCGGTGGACAACCATCTATAGATTTGATTTATAACGCATAATGGAATGTTTGCACATATTTTGCCTTATATTACGTGGCAGCGGGCAGATCGCTGCCAACAACAATAAATAACAACAACAAAATAGCTCCACCCCCCTATATTCCAGCCGGCGTACGCCGGCTTCTTTTTTTATCGATGCAACGATGCCCGCTCATTGCGCTTCGAATGGCGGCAGCTTCTTGTCCACGATGAAGCGGCGCAGCCGCGCATACCTCGGCAGTCCGTTCTCGTAAGGTGGATAGTCCTCACCGGCAATGAGCGGGCGCAGATAGCGCTCGCACTCCGGCGTAATATGCAGGCCGTCCTCGGTAATGTACTCAGCGGGTAGTGTGCGCTCCACGTTGGCCACATCGGCTAGCCTCGCCTCGCCCACTTGCCACCGGTAGGGATCATCGCTTAAACGCACGATGGTCGGCATAACGGCGTTCTTGCCGGCCAAGGCGAGCTCGACCGCCGCTTGCCCGACGGCGTAGGCTTGCTCCACATCCGTACGCGATGCAATATGGCGCGCCGCGCGTTGCAGGTAATCGGCAATGGCGTAATGGTATTTGTAGCCGAGCTGATCGTTGATCAAGCGCGCGAGCACAGGAGCCACTCCGCCGAGTTGAGTGTGGCCGAATGCATCCTTGCCGCCCTGGTCGGAGAGGAAGCTGCCATCGGCGTTACGTGTACCTTCCGAGGTTACTACCACACAGTAACCATGCTCCCGCACCGATTGCTCGACTGCGCCGAGAAACCGCTCCCGATCAAACGCAATTTCAGGCAGTAATATGATGTGCGGCGGCTCACCAGGAAGCTCTCGAGCCAATCCGGAAGCCGCCGCTATCCAGCCCGCGTGACGGCCCATGACCTCTAGGACGAATACCTTTGTCGAAGTCTTGGCCATGGAGGCCACATCGAGCCCGGCCTCGCGCGTGGAAACGGCAACGTATTTGGCGACCGAACCGAAGCCTGGGCAACTGTCGGTGCCTGGGAGATCATTATCCACGGTTTTGGGAATGCCGATGCAGGTGATCGGGTAGCCAAGCGTCACACCAAGCTGCGAAACTTTGTGCGCTGTATCCTGAGAGTCACCACCTCCGTTGTAGAAAAAATACGCTATGTCATGGGCCTCGAAGACTTCGAGCAAGCGCTTGTACTCGGCACGGTTCTCCTGCAGTCCCTTGAGCTTGTAACGAGCGGAGCCAAAAGCGCCGGCCGGTGTGTAGCGCAGGGCAGCAACCGTGCTCTGACTCTCTTGCGAAGTATCGATCAGTTCCTCATGCAATGCACCGAGAATGCCGTTGTTCCCCGCAAAAACCGTGTTGATTTCGTCGCGATGGCGACGCGCGGTCTCGATCAGACCACAGGCGGTCGCATTGATAACCGCGGTCACTCCTCCGGACTGTGCGTAGAAGGCGTTGCGCTTGGCCATGGGTACCCTCTCGGTTGCTCTTGCCCGGCGGCCCACAGGCACACTTCGGCGCGAAGCGCGCCGCACGGTCGCGGTGCTTAGGCTCGCCGTTCTTCCGCAGTGTGGCGGTGCAGCGGATGATTCGCTTCCAATTTGTCGTCGATCGTCCGATGTAAATAACCACGCGTCACGGGCACTGCCGCCGTATCCCGAGCCAACTGGAACTGAAACACGACCATATCACGCCAACGGAAGGCGGCCTCGCAGAGCGCGAGATAAAACTCCCACATGCGACAGAAGCGCTCGTCCTTTTGCGCCGCGACCTCAGTGCGCACGCGCTGGAAGCGCTGCTGCCATTGAGCCAAGGTGAACGCATAGTGCAAACGCAGCACCTCCACGTCCGCGCTCACCAAATTCTGCCGCTCCACCGCGGCCATCACCTCGGACATGGCGGGAATATAGCCCCCTGGGAAGATATAACGCCGGATCCAAGGGTTGGTCAGCCTCGGCGGGGCAAGCGACCCGATGGTATGGATCAGCGCGATGCCGTCCTTGGTAAGCCGCTCACGCACCGCGCGGAAATAGGCATCGTAGTTGCGGACTCCCACATGCTCAAACATACCGACGCTGACCACCCGATCATAGGTCTCGGTGTTCTCCCGATAGTCCTCGAGCCGAATATCCACCAGCCTCGCCAAGCCCCGTTGCTCGACCCGTTCGCGGGCGACTCGGTACTGCTCACGCGAGAGCGTCAAACCCGTAACCCGAACCCCGCAGGTTTCCGCGAGAAAGATGGCCAAGCCAGCCCAACCGCAGCCGATGTCGATCACCCGTTGTCCCGGGCGAAGCAACAACTTACGGCGAATATGCTCTTTCTTCGCGGTCTGTGCCTGCTCAAGCGTCATATTATCGCGTGGCCAGTAGGCGCAGGAGTATTGCATGTCCTCGTCCAGAAATCGACGGAACAGTGATACGTCGAGATCGTAGTGATGGGCAGCGTTGCGGCGGCTACCGGCGATCCGATTCCATTGCTGAAGGGGCTTGACCAGCTTGATCATAAGCCGTCGAACCCAGCTCACCGACTCCCTGGGAAAATTCCGCATCAATACCTCGAGTAGGGTAATGAGCGAGGGACTGCTCCAGGCGCCATCCATATACGTCTGGCCGAGCATGAACTCGGGATCAGCTGCCACCTTCTTGAGGATAGAGGCATCATGTATATGCCATTGGGCCTTTGGGTTACCGTTGCCGTAGCGCAATACGGTCCCATCGGGCAAATCGACTACCAGGGAACCCTTGCTAATTCGATTTTCGAGCACGTTGTACGGAATCATTGCTGCAGCCTCCGATCGGTTCATTCTGAGGATTTTTGTTGCTACTGCAAACCCTAACAGGCGGCGGCGGGTGACCCTCATACCGGGACCGGGTACCATGCCGGCCAACCCGATACGCCTACGCCCCTACCTTTAGTTTTGACGTTATGAGCGGATTTTCAAATCCATGCTTCCTCTCGATCAGCGTGAGCAGAGATATGCCACCCATAACAACCATCGCACGCCAAATGTTTGACATCTGCCTGCTCCGATGTGCTCCCCAGCATCTGCCCTACTCTTGGGAACTGCTTGGGCTGACGCTTATCGTTAGCGTGGGCCTCGCCTATCCGGCGATGCAGGTGCTCGAACCGACTCCGAACCCCCTATCAAAGCTTCTCGTGGGTTTGCTGTTCACGCTGGGTTTGACCTACGGCATCCTAGCTATTCGCGGGCTTAAGGTTCGCTTCGTGCAGACAGCGAGTGCGCTCTTCGGCACCGATGCCATCATTACTTTGGTCGCCTTTCCCGTACTCTATGCCGCCGATGCGGCAAGCGCGCAGGATACTTTTGCGCGTTTGGCCTTAACCGGTCTCGGAATCTGGAATCTATTGGTCATGGGCCACATCCTCCGCCATGCCTTGTCGCTGCCGCTGCCGGGGGGCATTCTAGTTGCACTTGGCTACGTCTTCGGCTCCCTGTGGGTATCCCAGCTTGTCCAAGGCTAAACGCACATGTGTGAGCCGCTTGGTAGTTATTAACAGTTAAACTTATGCATCCTTGGACTGCCACTATCGGCGTGTCAAAAGTTTTGCAAACATCAGTATTGGGGAAAGCAGCTAATGCACCTGGATATACTCGGCATTGGCGGCACCTTTATGGGGGGGGTCGCGCTGATCGCCCGTGAGGCCGGGCATAGCGTGAGCGGTGTCGATGCGACCGTGTATCCGCCCATGAGCACTATGCTGGCCGAACAACGGATTTCTATCCGGGAGGGGTACGCTCCACCGCCACCCAACCTTACTGCGGACTGCTGCCTTGTGGGCAATGCGCTCAGTCGCGGCAATCCGGCGCTGGAGCAGGTGTTGGATCAAGGGCTGAGCTATACGTCGGGACCGCAATGGCTTGCCGAGAACGTACTGCGTGAGCGTTGGGTGCTAGCAATCACCGGCACTCATGGCAAAACAACGACCAGCAGCCTGCTAGGCTGGATACTCGAGTATGCGGGGCGCACACCCGGCTTCCTCATCGGTGGTGTGCCCGGAAACTTCGGGCGCTCCGCCCGGCTTGGTAGCGGCAATCTCTTCGTCATCGAAGGCGATGAGTACGATAGTGCCTTCTTCGACAAGCGCTCCAAGTTCGTCCATTTCCGGCCCCGAACCTTGGTGATAAACAACCTCGAATTCGATCACGCGGACATCTTTCCTGATTTGGCGGCCATCCAGCGACAGTTTCATCATTTAGTACGAACCGTGCCCAGCACCGGCCTGATCATCGCTAACGGCGATGACGGCGCCGTCGCAGATGCGCTCGCGCTCGGCTGCTGGACACCGGTCACCCGCTTCGGTACCGGTCCCGACAACGATTGGCGACTAGAAGTGATCGATGCTGCGAATGACACAGTGGAGCTCGCCGGCGAGGGGGAAAAGCGAACGTTTACCCTACCCATGCCTGGTGAGCACAACGCCCGCAACGTCTTGGCCGCCCTACTCGCCGCCCGCCATGCAGGGGTTTCCCTCGATCAGGGCATCGAGGCGCTGCGCTGCTTTCGTGGTATACGCCGCCGGCTCGAGCTGCGCGGAATGGTCTGTGGCATCCGCTTATACGATGATTTTGCCCACCATCCGACCGCGATCAGCGCCACGATTGCCGCCTTGCGCGCGCACCATCGGGGCCGCATCCTGGCCGTGCTCGAGCCCCGATCAAATACCATGCGCTCCGGCGTGCACCGCGATACGCTCGGCGCCTCACTACAACACGCCGATCGCGTATTCGTCTATCGGCCACAAATGTTGGAGTGGAACCTGGAAGCCGCGCTCGTTCCGCTGCTTGGCGAGCGCGTGCTGATCATCGGCAACATGGAGGGTTTGATTGAACGCATCGCCGCGGCAGCGCAAGCAGGCGATGCCGTGCTGGTGATGAGCAACGGCGGTTTCGAGAACATTCACGAACGCCTGCTCGCCGCGTTGGCCGGCAAATAGCAGGCCAGGCCATCGCCGCTGCGCGAGTCCACACGGCTCTACTCACTGGTCGGGCCCGGCCTCGCGCCGGTTCGATCGGGAGCGGCATCCGTACAGCCAAATCGTGCCTGAGCTCATAGACTGGCGAATGCTCGCTCGGCGGCGCACAAGGTATGGTCGATCGCCTGCTCGTCATGAGCCGTAGAGAGGAAACCCGCCTCGAATGCAGAGGGTGCCAAGTACACGCCCTGCTCAAGCAGGCTATGAAAAAACCGCTTGAAGCGCTCCACATCACATTCCGAGACCTGCTGAAAGTCGGTGACCGCATCCGCCGTAGTGAAGAAGAGCCCGAACATGGTGCCGACCTGATTGGTGGTAAAAGCCACACCCGCTCTGTTTGCGCGCGCACGCAAACCTTCGACCAGAGTGCGCGTCGCAGCCACGGCAGAATCGAATGCCTGGGCGCGACTTAGCACGTCCAACGTGGCCAGGCCCGCGGCCATCGCGACCGGATTACCCGATAGAGTGCCCGCCTGATACACCGGCCCGAGCGGGGCAAGCCGCTCCATGATCTCGCCGCGTCCGCCAAAGGCACCAACCGGCATACCGCCGCCAATTACCTTTCCGAGACAGGTCAGGTCGGGGGTCACCGAATAACGTGCTTGAGCACCGCCCAGAGAGACCCGAAAACCGGTCATCACCTCGTCAAAAATCAGCAAAGAACCGCTTTGGTCGCAGAGCTCCCGCAGGCCGGCCAGAAAGTCATCGACTGGCGGAACACAGTTCATATTGCCGGCCACCGGCTCGACGATCACCGCGGCAATCTCTTGCCCGTACTTGTCGAGCACCTCGGCTACTGCCGACAAATCATTGTATGGCACGCTAATGGTCTGCTGCACGACCGCATCCGGCACCCCAGGCGATCCCGGGATACCGAGGGTCAGTACCCCGGAGCCGGCTTGCACCAACAAACTATCCACATGGCCATGGTAGCAACCCTGAAACTTGACGATGCGCTCGCGCCCCGTAAAGCCTCGGGCCAACCGCAGTGCGCTCATCGTGGCCTCTGTGCCGGAGCTGACCATGCGCAGCCGATCGATGGAGGGGATCAATGTTTTGATCCGCTGGGCAAGCCGAGTCTCGCGCTCGCAGGGGGCGCCAAAACTCAATCCTTGAGCTACGGCTTCGCAGACGGCCGCTACTACCTCTGGGTGGGCATGGCCGACCGCCAGGGGCCCGTAGGACAGCACATAGTCCACGTAGCGGCGGCCATCGACATCCTCGATCCATGCGCCTTCTCCGCGGTGAATGAAAACGGGCTCGCCGCCGACCGCGCGGAAGGCCCGAACAGCCGAGTTGACCCCCCCGACGAGGTGGTTCTGCGCTTCGACAAAGAGTTCGTGTGAACGGTTCATGACCAAGTCTATTCCAGCATTTGGGTTGTTTGATCCAGGGCGCAAATCGCAGCACCGACCCAGGCGCGCGCGCCGCTTTGAGTGCGGCCACTTTAACCCCTGCGGCTCAATCGTCAAACAGCTGCGCAATCCGCCGCGCGGCTAAAGCTGGATTCGGCACGCCAAACACGCCATTGACTACCGCCACGGCATCAACACCGGTGGCGATCACCTGGCGAGCGTTCTCTGGCGTTATGCCGCCGATAGCGACGATCGGCAGGTCCAGAGCCCCACGTGCCACGCGCAGCAGCTCTAGCGGGGCGTGCACCGCACCCGGTTTGGTGGCTGACGGATAGATGCGGCCGAAGGCGACATAGTCGGCTCCGCCAGCCGCAGCCACCTGGGCCCGAGCAAGCTCGTTGTAACAGGAGATCCCGATGATCGCGCGAGTTCCCAATCGGGCCCGGGCTTCCCTGAGGGATAGATCGTCGCGTCCGAGGTGAACACCGTCTGCAGCCACAGCAGCCGCAAGCTCGACATCGTCGTTGATGATGAAGACCGCGCCGCGAGTGTGGCACAGCGTGGCAAGCCGGCGGGCCTCTTGCCAGCGCCGCGGACTGGCGGATTTATCGCGGTATTGTAGAAGCCGAGCGCCGCCGCTCAGCACGGCTTCGACCCGCCTGAGCAGATCCTGCGGTCGCTGCAATCCTGGATCGGTGAGGGCATATAACCCGTGTAATGAGTGGCGGCAATCGACTCGCATCTGACAACCATGTCATGGGCTCGCACCCGGGCATTTGCGGTATGCGGCGCGCTTGCAGGGTTTTCGCTGCGCCAGCCATAGCGTAGAGTATCGTCGCTTCCAGAAAAAGGAACCAGCAAGTGAGCGACGCGAGCGATGCAGTACAAGGCCTACATGTGTGTGATCTGCGGCTGGATTTACGAGGAGGAAAAGGGTCTAGCGGAGGCTGGAATCGAGCCTGGGACCCGCTGGGATGATATTCCCGAGGACTTTGTCTGCCCCGAATGTGGGGCCACTAAGGAAGACTTCGAGATGATCGAAATCTGAGGCACGCCTGGCATGCTACAGCCGGCGCTGTATTCACTAGCCACCCGTCACCGGCCACTCGTCACTGGCCACTCGTCACCCGTCACTGGTCACCCGTCACCCGTCACATCAAGCCAGCTGACTGCTAGAACCACAGAATTACC
>JAKDMK010000372.1 GCA_030452365.1 Nitrococcus sp. | reverse complement strand
TAGCTGTAGCGGTTGAGGCCCTGGCCGTTAAAGGGACGCGGCACGGTCGGGTCAGGGCTGAGCCAGCGCCCGATGTGGGCGTTGTAGAGGCGGGCGTACGTGTGGACGAGGCCGGCCTCCCAGAGCATCTCGTGGCCGGTGTAGCCGAGGGTGGTGAGAGCGTGCTTCTGGTCGGCGTTGGGATCGGGGCCGGTGCCGTCGGCGGGATCGACCAGCTCGCCCCAGGCGTTCCAGGCGAAGCGGGCGATGAGGCCTCCGCTTTCATTGAGCAGCGCCGCGGGGCTCCCCTGCGCATCGTTCACCAGGTAGTCGGTGGTGGGGACGCCGGCGGCGTTGATCTTGACGATCGCGATCACCTCGCCGTTCGCCACGATCCTCGCCCGCCAGCTGTCACCGATCTTCACCAGGAGCCGGCCGACGTAGCGGCTGGTGGTGCCGGCAACGCTCTTTTGGACGAGGTGGCCGTTGGCGCCGTAGGCCAGGCTGGTGGTGGTGGCGCCGACCAGCTGCTTGACTCGCCCGCCTCTTGTCCAGTCGATCTGGCCGAGACTCGGCCCGGAGGTCATCTCGCCCACGCCGTTGTAGTGGTAGTGGCTGGTCTCCCCGTAGCCCTCGATCTTGCTCACCGCGTGCGGCTGGGAAGCGTTGTAGTAGTAGTGCCCCGCCCCGCTGCGCCAGTGCAGGTTGCCCCCCGCCGTGTAGTTCGCCGTGAAGCCGTGCCCGCCCGCATCGTTGTGCACCCGAAACTCGTGCAGCCGATCGAGGGCGTCGTAGTGGGTGGTGGCGCTCTTGTAGCCGACGCCGGTCAGGATATCGAAGGCCTCGGTCACGTTGCCGCGCGCATCCCGGGCGTAGGCGAGCGAGACGCGCAAGGCGCTGTAATTGGGCCCGGCGGTGATGCTCGTCACCCGCCCGGTGGCCGGATCGAGCAGGCGCCGCACGGTCACGCCGTTCCCCAGCGTCCAGCGCTGCGCCGCGCCCCAGGCGCTTACCTCGTCGGCGACGCCGGCAAGCTGCCAGTACACGGTGCCGGTGTGGGCGTTGGTGACGCTGGCAAGATCGCCGCTCGCATCCCAGGCGTAGAGCACCTCGAGGTCGTGGCCCTCGACCGCGACCGGCCAGGTGATCGAGGCAAGCCTTCCGAGCGAGTCGTAGCCGTAGTGCATCGTGAGTGCCGCTGTCAAGCCCACGCTGACTGCGCCAGTTTGAATGTTAGGCCTTCGATTCATGCGGCCTTCTCCATGGGCTGCTCCTGGCGCCACATTTCCAGGAACAGGTTGGGGGGCAACCCCGTCAACGAGCCATGCAGGCGGTTAGTGTTGTACTTCTCCAGCCAGCGCGCGATAATTTGACGAGCCTCGCGGGGGGGATAAAAATTCCCAGCGGTTCAGGCAGTCGTCTCGAAAGATCATTGAAACTTTCCCCGTAGGCGTTCTGCCAAGGGCTGACGGGCTCGATGTAGTGGGTGTCAACCCGCTCGGTGGCAAGCCAGCTTCTCACCGCCTCGGCGATGAACTCCGGGCCGTTGTCGCTCCGGATGTACGTTGGGCGGCCGTGGATGGCAAAGCGCAGCGCCCGAGAACGCGCTTCACCTCGGCGGCGCCCAGCAAGCGGGCCACCTTGATGCGAAGCCCCTGACGGGTGAACTCGTCGCACACCATCAGGCACTTGAGCCGGCGCCCATCGACCGTGGCGTCGGTGACAAAGTCGTAGGTCCACACGTGGTTCGGCCAAGCGGCTTGAAGTAGCGGCTTGCTCTTGCCCGGATAGCGCGTCTTGCGCCGCGCCTGAAGGCCCTGACGGGCTCGAATCAGGCGTACCCGCTCGCGTTGTATTTCCTGCACAGATCGCGTACCTGCACGCCACCTTCGGCTTCCTGCAAGATCCGTACGATCTGCTCTTCATTGAATCGCTTCTTCGATGCACCTCTCCTCATCCTCGGGACAACAAATCCCTAACATTGCCCCTGGTGCAATTATGACAGGGCAGGCCAATATTACCATGCGAGACTTGAGCCCTATCCGCGACCCCCTATCCGCTAGTTCTATTGATCCCGCAATTGGGTTTCGGGGAATGTTTCTCCGCAAGCTTTGCAGCTCCTTGTAAAATGGATGCCAGTTTTTTAGCCTTCATCTTCGCTGCTCTTTCCGCCCTTCGCATAGTACGAGAAAAGTGACTTTCATGCTTACTATGTGGCAGTTTTCCTGAATTGATTTCATGGTTTTCAACCTTGGGCTTGCCAAGAGCCGGATAGGTACGTCTAAGGATATCCGACGCGGTCGATTCCTTAGCTACTGGGCATCTTGGGTCATAGCCAGCTGCCAGTAACAGAAAGACTCCTTGGATGAAAGGACCTACTCCACCACCTCCCATAACCGCAACTCCCATTGCGTTCACTCTTCCCGTATCATATGTTTCATATGCATAGATATTGGCATCTGCGTTTAACAGGTAAAGCATACTTGTTAGTCGCCTGCAGTTAGTAGCGAGCATCAGAAGGGGGCCATTAGCCTCTGAGGATTTGATATACATATCTGGGTCAAGGCCATGTATCAAGAAGAACTTCAGTGAGGCGCTCTGTTTCGCAGTAGCGGCAACCAAAACCAGATTTGGCGCTATCAAAAGCGATGGGTCCGCGTCCATAAGCTTCTCTAGCTGCGGAATCTTGCCAAGCGCAACCACATACCAAGCGCGCGTGTGCTTAGGCTCAAAGGATTTGGCAATCACGCCTTTTGTTGCGAACAACTCAGCAGCGAGCGGAATTTTGTTGAAACGGGCATCACAAAGGTTCAAGTCAGCATTACTTGAACCTGCCAAGGCAGGTGCACTCAAGCCAATGCAACCAGCCGCCATCAAGACCAAAGAAATCGTTTCGAATAAACCTCTAATCCTAGGCCGACTTACTAGGTACATTTTAGCTACCTCCGTTTTCGCAGTTTGCAAAATTCGCAAACGCTGTTAGAGCCCCTGGCCAACCCCCTCCTAGCGATGCTCCATGCTTGCCCCAATCTATTCGAGCTTTATGCCAATTTATCCATGAATCATACGCCATAGGAGGGTGAAAGCCACCTGGTACCGCTTCCCACTTATACGCGTCGTTCAGCCCTGACCTGATAGTTTGACGTGCGAGCGCTCCACCTAGCTTCCCAAGAATAATAGCTTTGGCTGCTCTAGCCGAAACGGAACCTTTGAGATAATACATTTCAATTAGACTGGAAGCGGCTCGCAAGGCATTCTTGGCTTCTTCTATATTGCCGTCTTTATAGTCGTCGGACTCAAGACCA
>JAKDMK010000371.1 GCA_030452365.1 Nitrococcus sp. | reverse complement strand
GGCAGTGTCT
Source organism: Nitrococcus sp. (assembly GCA_030452365.1). Taxonomy (GTDB): domain Bacteria; phylum Pseudomonadota; class Gammaproteobacteria; order Nitrococcales; family Nitrococcaceae; genus Nitrococcus. The sequence continues at coordinate 3,278 of JAKDMK010000371.1, read as the reverse complement.
CATCCCTCCATTTGACTCCGAAGCTGACGCGCGGCCGCGATCATGTTGGCAAGCGCGGCCTGGCTCTCCTCCCAGCCGCGGGTTTTGAGGCCGCAGTCCGGATTCACCCAGAGCCGTTGCCAGTTTACTACCTCAGCGGCTTTTTGCAGCCGAGCTAACATCTCGGCGACGCTCGGCACTCGGGGTGAGTGGATGTCGTAGACACCGGGGCCGATCTCGTTGGGGTAGTCGAACCTCGTGAAGGCCTCCAGCAACTCCATGTCCGAGCGCGAGGCCTCGATGGTGATCACATCGGCGTCGAGCTTGGCGATGGCCTCGATGATGTCATTGAAATCCGAATAGCACATGTGGCTGTGAATCTGGGTCTCGTCCCGTACGCCCGCGCTTGCCAAGCGGAAAGCGCCCACGGCCCATTGCAGATACGCCGGCCGTTCGCTCCCGCGCAGCGGCAAGCCCTCACGCAAAGCGGGCTCGTCGACCTGGATTGCTTTGATGCCGGCGGTCTCCAGATCGTGTACCTCATCGCGCAGTGCCAGAGCGATTTGTCGGCAGGTGACGGCGCGCGGCTGGTCATCGCGCACGAACGACCACTGCAGGATGGTGACCGGTCCGGTCAGCATGCCTTTGACCGGGCGGCGGGTCAGCGATTGCGCGTAGCGGATCCACTCCACCGTCATGGGGCCGGCGCGGCAGATATCGCCGTAGATGATCGGCGGTTTGACGCAGCGTGAGCCGAAGCTTTGCACCCAGCCCTGCTGCGTGCTCGCGAACCCCTCCAAGCGCTCGCCGAAGTACTCCACCATGTCGTTGCGCTCGGGCTCGCCGTGAACCAGCATGTCCAGGCCCAATGCCTCCTGCGCCTCGATTGTTTGCTCGATTTCGGCGCGCATGCGCTCCTCATAGCCGGCCCGGTTCAGCCGTGCGGCCAGGTAATCACGCCGTGCCGCCCGGATGGACTGAGTCTGCGGGAACGAGCCGATGCTGGTGGTCGGCAGGAGCGGCAGATTGAGTCGCGCGTGCTGCAACGGTGCCCGCTTCGAATAGGGGGAGGCGCGCCGACCCATGGCGGGCGTTATGGTATCGAGGCGTTGCCGGACGGCGGCGTTATGAATGCGCGGCGAGGCGCGCCGGGCGGCGATCGCAGCGCGGTTGGCGGCGAGGTCCTGGGCAACGCTCGATCGGCCGTTGGCGAGCACCCGGCCCAGAAGCGCCACCTCTTCGAGCTTTTGCACGGCAAAGGCAAGCCAGCTCTTAAGCTCAGCATCCAGTTTGGTCTCATTGGCGAGGTCGACGGGCACGTGCAGTAGCGAGCAGGACGGCGCGAGCCAAAGGCGTTCGCCGAGCCGCTCCTGGGCACGCTGCAACGGCTCGAGCCAGGCGGCGAGGTCGGTGCGCCAGATGTTGCGGCCGTCCACCACGCCGGCGGATAGCACTTTGCCCTCGGGAAGCCGTGGCAGGATTTCACGGAGCTCGCCCGCTGCGCGCGCGAGGTCGACGTGCAATCCGCTCACGGGCAGTTGCAGCGCCAATTCCAGGTTCTCACCGAGCCCGCCGAAGTAGGTGGTCAGCAGCAACTTCGGGTTTTGGGCTCCAAGCGCCTGGTAAGCTTGTTGAAAAGCCGCTCGCCAGGCCTCGTCGAGGTCGCAGACCAGGATGGGCTCATCGATCTGGACCCACTCAATGCCGCGCCCGGCGAGTCGCCGCAGGAGCTCGCCGTAGCATGGCAACAGCCGCTCCAACAAGGTGAGCTTATCAAACGGCGCGCCGCGGGGCTTGCCGAGCCATAGGTAGGTGAGCGGCCCAATCAGCACCGGCTTGCTACGCAGACCCTCCTCAGCAGCCGCCTCGATCTGCGCTTCGAGCGCTCGCGAGTGCAGGGCAAAGCTTTGGTCGCGCGCCAGTTCGGGGACGATGTAGTGGTAGTTGGTATCAAACCACTTGGTCATCTCGCAGGCGGCGACATCCTCCCCCCGCGGCGCCCGCCCGCGTGCCATGCGGAAGTAAAGATCGAGATCGACCTCGCCGACATTGCTGCCAAAGCGCTCGGGTATCACCCCGAACAGTGCGGAGGTGTCCAGCACGTGATCGTAGTAGGAGAAATCCCCCACCGCTACGAGATCCAACCCGGCTCTGGTCTGTAATGCCCAATGCCGGGTCCGCAAGTCGCGTCCCGTGCGCAGCAGGCCATTCTGGTCGATCTCACCCCGCCAGTAAGCCTCGAGTGCGCGCTTGAGCTCGCGGCGTGCTCCGATCCTTGGGAAACCCAATGCATGTGTCGCAGTCACAGTGTCCTCCGGTTGAGCGCCTCGTTTGCAGATAGCTTGGAAAACTTTGATCTATTCGTCACCCCGGCGAAGGCCGGGGTCCACTTCTTGAACTGGATTTCGGCATTCACCGGAATGACAAGAAGGCGGCTAATCGAGATCTCCCCATAGTGTCGGTGTTTACCGAACATGAGACAATTTCAAAATATTCAGCAATAACATTAATACTGTTCATACAATGGCCATTATTCCTATGTACCTGGAACTCCGCCACCTGCGCACCTTGCAGGCGATTCGCGCCACCGGCAGCCTCGCTCGGGCCGCGGCGCGGCTGCATCTCACCCAAAGCGCCTTGTCGCACCAGATCAAGGCCTTGGAGCAGCACTTCGATACGCCACTCTTCTTCCGCAACTCCCGGCCGCTGCGCTTCAGCCCGGCCGGAGAGCTGTTGCTGGCTTTGGCCGAGCGGCTGCTGCCCGAGGTGAAGGCGGTGGAGCAGCGGCTCTCGGGCATGGCGCACGGGCGCCAGGGCCGATTGCACATCGCCATCGAATGCCATAGTTGCTTCCAGTGGCTGTTGCCGACGATGGATCACTACCGCGAGGACTGGCCGGGGGTGGAGATGGATCTGTCGCTTGGATTCAGCTTCCATCCATTGCCCGCCCTGGTGCGCGGTGAGATCGACCTGGTGGTGACATCCGACCCGGACCCGGATCTGCAAGGGATCCATTACGAGCCGCTGTTCCGGCATGAGGTGCTACTTGCGATGAGCCTCGGGTCGCCGCTCGCGGCCAAGCGCTGGCTGGAACCGCATGACCTCGCGGCCGAGACCCTCATCACCTACCCGGTGTGCCGCAGCCGGCTGGACGTATTCGCTCGTTTCCTCGACCCGGCCGGCGTGGAGCCGGCGGCCGTGCGAACCTCGGAGCTGACCGTAATGATCATTCAGCTCGTGGTGAGCGGGCGTGGTGTCGCGGCACTGCCGAATTGGGCCCTTGACGAATACCGGGGTCA
>JAKDMK010000370.1 GCA_030452365.1 Nitrococcus sp. | reverse complement strand
ATGAGGAGTGTCTCGGTGGCGGAGTTATTCAACGATCGTTCACCTGGCATGCGTTGGAGAGACGTCATGGAATCGCCCAATAGCGAACGAGTACTCGCCTTGGCGGGAATGGTCCAAGCCTTGGCCCAGGTGCGCCAGATAGCCATGCACGGCCGTTGCGACCGGCACCGCACCGAGCCCTGCATCCGTGCGCTGCTCGGAATCTATGAGGGCGATATGGCCGCACTCTATGGCGGCCGTGACTTGTTGATCCCCGGGCTGCATTTACTGGCAGATCATTTGACGCACCCCAGTGAGGTACAGCTCACCCGTTACCTGGTGTCCGTCTTGCATTTGGAGCGCAAACTCACCTCCAATCGCGCGCGCCTTCGGGAGGTGATCGAGGGTGTGCGTCGCGCCGCAGAACAGGCGACATACTTCAGCGCTTTGCATGACAACGTGATCCGAAATCTGGGCGCGATCTATACGGAGAAGGTCAGCTCGATTCGCCCACCTGTTATCATCAGCGGCGAGCGCGCGTATCTGGATGACCCACGCAACGCCGCTCTGATCCGAGCGCTGCTGCTCTCCGCTATCCGTGCCGCGAGCCTTTGGCGCCAGGCGGGTGGTAACCGGCTGCGGCTCATCTTCTTTCGCAACCGCCTCATTGCCGAGGCCCACCGCCAACAGGCCACATCCTGATTTTATCAGGTGCTGATGACTGGACGCATGTCAGCTCAAAGCGCAGTGGCTTTCCGGGGCGCACCGGAACATACTCAGGGCACGTCTCGGCAAACCCAATCCGACATCCACGTCAGATTTTGCTAGAGAACCTCCTGCGCAAGGAGGACGGTCAGCGTGTCACCAAGGCGGACATCGAGGCGCTACTGAGCTGGGATCCTCTGGCCGAACGCAGCGCACAGATTGCCTTTACGCCGGCGCGTGTGGTGCTGCAAGATTAAGCGGCCATGCTGGGGCAGCCCATCACTATGCTCCTGCCGCAAGTGGTCGGCTTCAAGCTAAGCGGTAAATTGCCCGAGGGTGCTACCGCGACCGACCTGGCGCTGACCGTCACCCAGATGCTGCGCCGCAAAGGTGTGGTCGACAAATTCGTTGAATTCTTTGGAGACGGCCCCGATAACCTGCCTCTGGCTGATCGTGCCACCATTGCCGATATGGCCCCGGAGTATGGCGCCACCTGCGGCATTTTCCCAATCGACCGGGAAACCCTGCGCTATCTCGAGCTCTGCCGGCGTGATCAGGCGAGGCTGGCGTTAATCGAGGCCTACGCCAAGCGGCAAGGGCTATGGCGTGAGACTGGCAGCCGCGCAGCCGGTCGCGTCGAGTTCGATCTTGGCGCGGGGAAACACCCCCTTGAGCACGGTGCGGTGGTCATCGCCGAGAGCTTCGAGCACATCCATCGCTCGAATCTGGTAGGATTCGGGGTGTTACCCCTGAAGTTCAAAACCGGCGAGAATACCAAGCGACTTGGTCTGTGCGGCGAGGAAGTCTTCGCGATCGGCAGCCTGGGAGAGCGAGCCGGAGGCCGTCGCCGTGAAAGCGGTTACCGATGCCGGCGCGGTCACTGAATTTGACGCGACGGTGCGAATCGATACCCCCACCGAGTGGAACTATTATCGTCATGGCGGAATCCTACCCTATGTACTCAGGGAGCTTGCCAAGCTGGGCATTGCGACGTAATCCGCGTTTTGCGCCTCTGATGATGGGGACGTGAAACGCAGTCGAGCCCCAAGCCCGCGCCGGGAACACCGCTTCGCCACTGAGGGGCCCACCTATCGCCCAGCCGATTATGGAACCGCACCGGCAAAGCCAACGCCTCGGCAGACTATGTCCAGGATGTCGGTGAACCGTGCGGGCGAGGTAAAATACAGATGAATTCCCCGCGACAGCTTGGAGGACAAATGGCAAAACGATTGCAGATGAGTCGTCAGGTGTGCAGATCCTGTGCCATGGGCGCCTTTCTGGGCGGCATTGGCTTTACCGCCTATATGATCTGGATCGGTGTGACGGGGCAGCCAGTTCCCCTTTGGTTCATTGCTCTAGCCACGGTCTTTTAGCGGCTGCATCCAAATGCCGCGCCGTCGCTGCTCGGATAATACACCCGAGAGTCTGTGTGGTTCGGTTCGGTTAGCAGCCGGATGAATGCTTGGCCTCGCGGCGGCGGCGGTGCAGCACCGGCTCGGTATAACCGTTGGGTTGCTGCCGAGCCTTGAAGATCAGGTCGCAGGCCGCTTGAAAGGCGATACTGGTGGCGAAATCCGACGCCATGGGCCGATAGCTCGGATTCCCTGCGTTCTGGCGATCCACGATCTGCGCCATGCGCTGCAGGGTCTCCAGGACCTGGCCCTCTGAGCAGATGCCATGGTATAGCCAATTGGCGATATGCTGGCTCGATATGCGCAGTGTGGCCCGATCCTCCATAAGCCCAACATTATGAATGTCCGGCACCTTCGAGGAGCCGATGCCCTGATCTATCCAACGCACCACATACCCGAGGATACCCTGGCAATTGTTATCCAGCTCCTGCTGAATTGCCGCATCCGTGAGCGTCTGCTCGCCGAGCAGCGGCAGCGCGAGAAGGTCATCCAACTCGGGACGTGGCCGGGCAGCCAGCTCCGCCTGACGGCGCGGCACATTCACCCGATGATAGTGGATAGCGTGCAAGGTCGCGGCCGTGGGTGAGGCGACCCAGGCACAGTTCGCTCCAGCGAGCGGATGCTCGATCTTTGTCGCCAGCATGTCGGCCATCTGATCCGGTTTGGTCCACATGCCTTTGCCGATCTGAGCCCTGCCGCGCAGTCCAACCTCCAGGCCGATAGCCACATTCCAGTCTTCGTAGGCGCGTAGCCATGCCGCGTGCTTCATTTCCCCCTTGCGAATCACGGCCCCGGCTTCCATGCTGGTGCGGATCTCATCGCCCGTGCGATCCAGGAACCCCGTGTTGATAAAGATGATGCGCTCGCTGGCGGCGCGGATGCATGGTTTCAAATTGAGGCTGGTACGCCGCTCCTCGTCCATTACCCCGAGCTTGAGCGTGTTGCGCTTCAGGCCAAGAGTATCTTCTATGCGGTTGAAGAGCTCACAGGTCAATGCGACCTCTGCCGGCCCATGCATCTTGGGTTTGACGATGTACACGCTGCCGGCTCGGCTGTTGACATAGCGTCCCGTTCTGCGCAAATCGTATACGGCGATGAGCGAAGTCACCATGGCATCGAGAAAGCCTTCGGGAATCTCAGCGCCGTCGCGGTCGAGCACCGCATCGGTGCGCATCAAATGCCCCACGTTGCGCACCAGCA
>JAKDMK010000010.1 GCA_030452365.1 Nitrococcus sp. | reverse complement strand
CCTGCATTTCATTGCCTGCGCAACCAATCACGGGCTGTTGTCTCCTGCTCACGTCTTACGAACAGGCTCTTAGAGTTTCATGAGCTCACGGATCGATTTCAGTGGCCGTAATAGCCGCAAGGAATGGCCCGGCAATTGCTGAAAGTCGTGGTGTTCGTAGAACCGTGCGGCGTTTCGATCCAGCGCATCGACGATTAGGGCGGTGGTTCCAATCTGTTCGCTGATGAGAACTGCCCTGTGCATGGCGTCGACAAGAAGATCACTGGCGTGGCCGCGGCCGGCATAGGCTTGATCAACCGCCAGTTGTCCGAGAAGTATTACCGGCAACGGATGATTCTTTCCACGGGGGCCACGCAGATCTTCGGGCCAATCATTCGGATGGATGCTGGCGCTTGAAAGCGCATAGAAGCCAGCCACCTTTGGGGGCTCCTGATCATCGTCGATGAGCAAAAACGTCTGCGCGAGGTCATTCCTCCGATACTGGCCGGCTCTATTGGCCAGCCAGTCATCGAGTTGAGACTTACCGCAGCGGAACGCTTTACGGCCTTGCTTATGCGATGGCTCGGCAAGCCGAACTAACCTCATTCACTGACGACGCGCTCGCGATAGCGGCGTACTTTATCCTTCATGTGGTCGGACCATGCTGGGGGGTTGCGCATGGCCTCAATGAAGGCGGCGCGGTCGCGTTTGGCAATCTCGATGATCTCGTGCGCTTCGATAGTGCGCTGCGCCTCGCGGGTCAAGACTTCTCTGACGTACTCGCTCACACCCTGGCCCGATAGAGCCGCGGCGCGACTCACCTGCTGACGCACGGCCTGCGAGGTGCGTATGTACATGCGAGTGTCTTGCCTGTCGCTTTGTTCCATCTCTTGCCTCACCCTATGTCTATGTCTTGGCACAAGCGCGAATCTCACGGCAAGAAAGTACGTCATATTGTCGTACAGCGCGAGTGCCAGGACTTTTGCTGAAATAGCATCCCGGATGATTGCATAGCCCGCGCGCGATAAACGGGCGAGACCCGTTTACCCATGGGCTGGAATTACGGGAATTACGCTGACATTGCGCCTTATGCCGATGTCGGCATAAGGCGCAATGTCAGCGTAACCAGCTCTTCGGCGCTGGTGGGATGGATGGCGACGGTGTCGTCGAAGTCGCGTTTGGTCGCCCCCATTCGGATCGCAACCGCGAAGCCCTGCAGCATCTCGTCGACACCTGAGCCGAACAGGTGCGCGCCGACGATCCGCTCCTGCTCGCCCGCACAAATGAGCTTCATGGCGCTGTGGCGTTTGTCTTCGGAAAGGGCTAGATCGAGCGGCACGAACCGGCCCGTGTAGATCTTGATATCCTCGCCATAACGCTCTCGCGCCTGCTCCTCGGTCAAGCCGATCGTGCCGAGGGGCGGATGGGTGAACACCACGGTGGGGATCATCTCATAAGGCAGATAACGCTCCTTTTGTCCGCCCCAAAGGCGATCCGCCAAGCGCCGGCCCGCGGCGATCGCCACCGGGGTAAGCGGGAAGATCCCGGTTACGTCGCCGAGCGCGAAGATATGGGGCCGATTAGTGGCCTGCCATTGATCCACGGGGATGCTGCCGTCTGCGGCGAGCTCCACGCCCGCCGCCTCCAACCCCAGCCCAACGGTATTCGGATCGCGCCCGATCGCCCAGATCACTTGGTCGAAACCGCCCGCGCCGCGGCCGTCCTCGGCACACAGACAAAGCCCCGCGGCGCTCTGTTTCAAGCCGGACGGGACGAAGCGGCTGACGAGCTCGATACCGTCCGCCTGCGCGGCCTCGACGTAGGCGCTCTGGAGCATGGGATCGAAATCGCGCAATGGGTAGTCCCCGCGGAAGAAAAGCGAGACGCGGCTGCCCAGATGCCGGAGCACGCCGCTGAGCTCGACGGCACTGTAGCCGGCCCCGACCATTGCCACGCGCGCGGGCCGCTGGTGCAAGGCGAAAAAGCCATCCGAGTCGATGCCAAGCTCGGCCCCAGGCAGATCGGGGATCGCGGGATGGCCGCCCACCGCTATGATGAATCGCTCGGCGCTCACGCGCTCGCCGGCGACATCCAACGTATATGGGTCGATAAAGCGGGCGCGGCTTTGGTAGAGCTCGACGCCGGAGCGTTCCAGATTGCGTTGGTAGATCGCGTTCAGCCGCTCGATGTAGGCCTCCCGGCGCGCGACCAGCCCAGCCCAGTCGTGGTCTTGGACCTGGAGGCGAAAACCATAGTCGGCGGCTCGCTCGATCACCTCGGCCGTGTGCGCGGCATTCCACATGATCTTCTTCGGCACGCAGCCGAGATTGACGCAGGTGCCGCCTAGGCGCGCCTGTTCGATAACGGCGCAGCGCGCACCGTAGCTTGCCGCCCGCCGTGCCGCGGCGATACCGCCGCTGCCGCCGCCTATGCAGATCAGGTCAAAGTGTCTTGCCATATGCCGTGCTGCCTCCGCTAAGGAAGATCAGGAGCGATCGAGTAAGATAGGATACTAATCTTTGCAATGTGCGGTGCCGAGGGCCAGCGCGCATCGCCCCGGGCCGACAATGCTTTTGCAACATCGGCATCCAATCCACCCCCGAACGAGCGAAGGCGCAGCTATGAATAACCCGGTGCTGGATACCGAGGGCCTGCCCCGGTTCACCGCCATCCGCCCCGAGCATGTCGAGCCGGCCATCGAGGAGATCCTCGCGGACAATCGTCGTCGGCTCGATGAAATTCTCGCGCGCGCCGCCCCTCCCAGCTGGGAGAACACGATTGAACCGCTGGAGTCTATAAACGACCGCTTGAGCAAGGCTTGGTCACCGATCGTGCACATGAATGCGGTTGTCAACAACGAGGCTTTGCGCACGGCACATAACGCTTGCCTGCCCAAGATCTCTGAGTATCACACCGAGCAGGGCCAGAACGAGCGGCTCTTTCGCGCGCTCGGCGCCATCCGGGAGAGCGATGAATTCACCCGCCTCGACCGAGCGCAGCAACAGACAATCCATCACGCCTTGCGGGACTTTCGGCTGGCCGGTGTCGCGCTGCCGGCGCGGGAGAAGGCGCGGTTTAAGGTGAATGCTCAGCGCCTCGCGCAGCTTGCCTCGAAGTTCGAGGAAAATCTGCTGGATGCCAGCAACAGTTGGCAGAAGGTGATTACGGATCCGGCACTGCTCGCAGGTCTGCCGCAGGCGGCGCAGCGCATGGCGCGGCAGGCCGCCGAGCGCGAAGGCCAGGAAGGCTGGCGGCTGACCTTGGATTTCCCAATCTATCATGCCGTCATGACCTACGCCGAGGATCGCGCGCTGCGCCGGGAGCTCTACGAGGCCTGGAACACGCGCGCCTCCGATGCGGGGCCCGATGCGAACCGCTGGGACAACCAACCCATCATGGAGGAGATTCTCGCGCTGCGCCACGAACAGGCCCGCTTGCTGGGCCTGCAGAACTATGCCGAGCTCTCTTTGCAGACCAAAATGGCGCGGAGCACCGGCGAGGTTCTGGAGTTCCTGGAGGACTTGGCCAAGCGCAGCCATGCGCGAGCGCTCTCGGAGCTAGCCGAGGTGCGGCGCTTCGCCCGCGAGGCGCATGGTCTCGATCCGCTCGAGGCCTGGGATATCGGCTTTTACTCCGAGAAACTGCGCCATAGCCGCTTTCAGCTCTCGGCCGAGGATCTGCGGCCGTATTTTCCGATCGATAAGGTTCTGACCGGCTTGTTCGCAGTGGTCGAGCGCCTTTACGGAATCCGGATTGCCGAGCGCACCGGGGTTGAGACCTGGCACGCCGACGTGCGCTTCCACGAGATACGCGACGCCGAGGGCGAGCTGCAGGGACAGTTCTACACGGATCTCCATGCGCGGGCGAATAAGCGCGGCGGCGCCTGGATGGACGAGTGTCGAGTACGCTGGCGCACCGCCGATGGCGTGCAAACCCCAGTCGCCTACCTGACCTGCAACCTCACCCCGCCGGCTGAACCGGGAACACCGGCACTGCTTACGCACGAGGAAGTCCTGACCCTGTTCCATGAATTTGGCCACGGCTTGCACCACATGCTCACTCAGGTGGACTGGCCCAGTGTCTCGGGTATCAACGGCGTGCCCTGGGATGCGGTCGAGCTACCGAGCCAGCTCATGGAGAACTGGGCCTGGGAGCGCCCGGCGCTGGATCTGTTCGCAAGCCACTATCAAAGCGGCGCGACGCTTCCGGCCGAGCTGTTGCAACAGCTCGAGGCGAGCCGTAACTTTCAGTCGGCTATGCAGATGGTGCGCCAGATTGAGTTTGCGTTATTCGATTTCCGCGTGCACCTGGAACCCGAACCGCCTAGCGGAACCCGGATCTACCAGATCCTCGATGAGGTCCGTCAGCGGGTAGCCGTGCTCAAGCCGCCGGCGTTCAACCGGTTCCCCAGCAGCTTTGCCCACATCTTCGGTGGGGGGTATGCGGCAGGCTATTACAGCTACAAATGGGCGGAGGTGCTCTCGGCGGATGCTTATTCGCGCTTCGAAGAGGAAGGGATCTTCAATCCACAGACCGGTCGGTCCTTCCTCGGCAGCATCCTGGAGAAGGGCGGCTCAGAGGACGCCATGGTCTTGTTCGAAGCCTTCCGCGGCCGCAAGCCGAGCATAGAGCCGTTGCTGCGCCAAAGCGGGCTTGCGGCCTAGCAAGGCTGGGTTCATATCCAAGACGACTGGTACTCGGCCACCGAGGATGTCGATCATTTGCGCCGGTCGTCGGCGAGCTCTTTTGCCATCTGCGCAAGGCTAGTGTGGCGAACGTTCTTGCCGTGCACGAAGTACACTACGTACTCGCAGATGTTGCGGGAGCGATCGCCGATGCGCTCCAGCGCGCGCGCCGACCAGATGATGTCCATTGCGCGCGGCACCGCCACCACATCGTCCATCATAGCGTTGATCAGCTCGCGCATAATGCCCTCATACTGGCGGTCGGCCTCGATATCCTGCTCGGCCACCTGCACGGCTTTCTCCGCGTCCATGCGGGCGAAGGCGTCTAGCGCCCCGGCAAGCATATGACGCACCTGCCTCCCGAGCGCTTGCATCTGCGCCATCGGGCTGCGGCGGCGGTCCTCGTCCAATAGATGCAGTGCCATGCTCGCCACCCGCTCGGCCTCGTCGCCGATACGCTCCAGATCGGTGATGGTCTTGATCACCGCCATGATCAGCCGCAGATCGCTGGCAGCGGGCTGGCGGCGGGCGAGAATGTAGATGCACTCCTCGTCGAGCTCCACCTCCGCGGCGTTGACCTCGTAGTCGCTGGCCACTACGCGCTCGCCGCGGACGCTATCGCCTTGCGTCAAGGCCAGCAGGGCGTCGGCTAGTTGCTGTTCGACCAGACCGCCCATGCGCATCACCCGATTGAGGATTCGTGCCAGCTCCTCGTTGTACTGCCGGGAGATGTGCTGGGTGAAGCGCTTCTCGTCAACCATCGACAATCCCTCCAAATCTCTACCTCAGCTTACCTAGATAGATGAAAACGGGGTAGTCGGAGACCGACCACGTGTTGTCTCCGTGCTTATGCAGTTTCCGCCTATCCATTGCGGTGCAGGCATACGGTCTCGGCCGGGAAATGACAGCAGAAGGTACTGCCCAACCCCGGCCTGCTCTCGATACCGAGACGAGCCCCGTAATGCTGCAGGATGTGTTTGACGATGGCCAGTCCCAACCCCGTGCCGCCGGTTTTCGCACTGCGGCCACGATCCACGCGGTAGAAGCGCTCGGTCAGTCGCGGGATGTGCTCGGGCGCGATGCCGATGCCGGTGTCGGCGACGCAAAAATGCGCCCCTGCCGCATCGCACCACCAGCGCAGGGTGATCGAGCCCTTCTGCGGGGTGTAGTTGATGGCATTGAAGAGCAGATTGGAAAAGGCGCTGCGCAACTCCGCTTCATCGGCCCGCAGGCTGCACTCGTCAATGATCTCAAGGCGGATATCGTGCTCGCGTTCGGCGTTCGCTGCCTTGGCCTCATCGCACAAGCCGCGCAACAACGCCGGCACATCCACCTGCTTCGGCGTGGTAGGCCGGCGCGTGGTCTCCAAGCGCGACAGCAGCAGAAGGTCTTCCACCAAGCGGGCCATGCGCCGCGTCTGCTGCTGTACTAAGCCAAGCATGCGGCGCTGGTCAGTGGCGGATTCCGCATCCTGCTCGGCGAGGGTCTCGGCCAGTCCGTGGACCACAGTAAGCGGGCTGCGCAGCTCATGCGAGATATTAGCCACGAAGTCACGACGCATGCGCTCGAGCTTGTGCAAGCGGCTGACATCGCGCGCGATCAAAAGCCGCTGCTCGCGACCATAGGGCACCACTCGGATCTCGAGCATAATCTGTTCGTCGACCGGCGAGGGCAGTGTCACTTGCCGCGTCTCATCGGGCGAGTCGCCGATGAACTCGGCGAAGTCAGGGTTGCGGTAGAGATTATCGAGCCGCTGCCCACGATCCTGCGGCCAGCGGATACCCAACAGGCGCTCGGCGGCGTCATTCCACCATTGCATTTCCCTCGGCTCGCGCAGCGCGACGACGCCGTCGGGCACGGCGTCAATGGACTCACGAAAGGCATGCAATATTGTCCTGAGGCGCTGAAGACGGGCGCGGCGGCGCCGCTGCATCTTGTACAGGGCGCCGAAAATTCCCCCCCAAAGCCCGCGGCTGTCGGGCGGCTTGAAACCGTGGTTCTTGCGCAGCCAGTTTTCCAGGCGGATAACATTGCGCAGCTGCCAGAGCAGGCAGGCGAGCGTACCGAGGAAGAGAAACAGAACCAATTGCCCTGCCGCCGCGCCGGCCAGCGCCAGCACGCCGGCCGACAGCGCCCAGCGAACGAGCGCCCTCGGCCAGGGATTACCGTGAATCATGGTCTTGCCGAGAAACGGTAACCTGTGCCGCGCACCGTTTGGATCAGGCGGTCGTGGCCGCGCCCAGCGATCGCATTGCGCAAGCGCCGAATGTGCACGTCGACGGTGCGCTCCTCGACATACACATTGGTGCCCCATACATTGTCCAGCAGCTGAGCGCGGCTGAACACGCGGTCCGGGTGGGTCATGAAAAAGCGCAGTAAGCGGAACTCGGTAGGGCCTATGTCTAGTGTATCCTCGCCGACCCATACCCGGTGCGCCACTGGATCGAGCGCTAGCCCCTCGACGTTGACTTGGCCACCCCCAGGTATTGGCGCGGTTCGTCGCAACACGGCCTTGATGCGCGCGAGCAGCTCGCGGGGCGAAAACGGTTTGGTGACAAAGTCGTCCGCTCCCACCTCCAGACCCCGCACTTTATCCTCCTCCTCACCGCGGGCGGTCAAGATGATGATGGGGATTTCACGATGGGTCGGATGCTTCTTCAATCGCCGCGCGAATTCGATGCCGCTCATGCCCGGCAGCATCCAATCGAGCAACACCAAGTCCGGCACGAGCACTTCGAGCAAGGCAAGGCCCGCCTCCCCCGAGTCAGCCTGGTGTACGCTGTAACTGCCACGAGCCAGCAGCGACATTGCGACCATCTCCCGAATGGCCGCCTCGTCCTCGATCAGCAAGACCTTAACTGCCACCTACATTCGCCCCCGGAGAGACTGCCGTATATTACAACCTACTAGCATGACAGTTTCATGACAGTCTCGCGCGGGCGCCGGCACCTTCTTAGGGCGGCCCGGTTCACCGCGCTTGCCCCAGGAATCAGCGCTCGAGGTGCTTGAGCTTATCCGGCTTGCCGTCCCACTCCTCGGCATCCTTGGGAGCGTCCTTCATCTCGGTGATCACGGGCCATCCCTGGGTCAGCTCGGCGTTGAGATCGAGGAAATGACGCTGCCCGTCCGGCAGGTCGTCCTCGGAGAATATCGCCTCGGCCGGGCACTCGGGCTCGCACAACGTGCAGTCGATGCACTCATCGGGGTCGATTACCAAGAAGTTGGGCCCCTCGTGGAAGCAATCGACCGGGCATACCTCCACGCAGTCCGTGTACTTGCACTTGATACAGTTTTCGGTGACGACATACGTCATGACGCTCTCCGCAAGCTTACTTTACTAGGCATGCTAGGTAGACGCATCGAGGTGCATCAACCTACAGCTCTAGGGGGAAATCGGGGTCTGTTGACATCCGCCCACGGCGTCGTGGGTGGATGCCAACAGGCCCTAAGCTGAGCGTAGTGTTGCCAGCTCGGTAGGTTGGGGCGAGCTGGCGAACTCCAACGTTTGCCACCAGTGCGGCTACCGCAGGTGTTGGGGTTCCTCCGTCACCCCATCAACCTACGCAGGCTGGCCAAGTTGAGCAGGCCAACGTACGTGCATGTGTCTACGCAGATTGGTACTTAGCTCGAGTGATTGATCAGATAGCCGAGATCGCTGGCGATGGCCGCGATGTCTTCCTCGTGGCGGCCTATCAGGCGCATTTGCCCCGTTTGATCGAAGACGAAGAAACGCGTGGTGTGATTGACGATATAGTTGCCTGAGGCATCGGGTTGCGCGTACACGTAGGCAATGTGGTAACGGCTAGTCAATTTAGGCAGGATCTCGGGGTCGGGGCGCAGGGCAATAAATTGTGGGCCGTACGATTCCATGTAGCGTTGCAGCACCGCTTGTGTGTCGCGCGTTGGATCCACCGTCACGAAGAGCACACGCAAATCCTTGGCTGCTTCGCCCAGGCGCTGCGTTACGGCTTGGAGCTTGGCAAGGGCGGTGGGGCAAACGTCCGGGCAATGCGTATAACCGAAGAAGACTGTCACCACCTTGCCTCGGAGGTCTTCCGCGGTTAGCTTCCTGCCGTCGGCGGTTGGCATTTGAAAGAGTGCCAGATCCGCCATATGACCGGTTACGTTAGTCATATGAAATTGATGCGGCGATTGGCTGCAGGCGGCAAGCACCATCGAGCAAACAAACACGATGGCCGCCGGCCTCAGCAGGCGCGGTATGCTCATGTCGTATCTCATCATAGCAACCATAAAGACGGGTTTACTTCGCCTCCGACCATCCTTGCGCCGCCGCTCCCTTGACCAGGAAGCCAACGCTGCGGGTCGAACCGTTGGCGAACGCGCAGGTTATCGGCACCCGATTGCAGCGCATTATGCGGCGGCAAAAACATAATGTGATAGCCCGTAGGGGCAAAGCGCGGCTGCCTACCTGCCGGCACATGGATTGACTCGACATGATGCATCTTGCTTTGAGCATTGACCTCAACGCTCTGGTGCATCCTGGCGCCGGCGAAAGCTTTCGCCAGCCAATACGCATCGGCGGCTGAGCCTCTGGCCGCGAACTGATCACGTCATCGGGTGGTTCGTGGCACGCTGTATTGCGCGATTGCGCAGCTATGCTAGCGCATGTCGCCATGCTGCGTCGAGCCGGGTCGTTCGACTAACAGGCATTATTACAGGCCGTTGCACCGTCAGCTGCGGCTCGGCCTGGGCCCGCAGCAGGGCCGAATAGATGTTCTATACTTGATGCGGGTTACGTAATCCCACAGTCGGTTGGCTCCAGCACAGAACTAACGAGGTGCATCATGCGGGAGATCGTCGAGGGCATTCATATGTGGTCGCGGTTGGCCCAGCCGCAAAACTACAATTTCAACGGCCATTGGGTGGCGCACCCCGGAGGCAATCTTGTCATTGATCCCGTCGAACCCGAGGATGAAGAGCTGGAGCGCCTCGTCGCGATGGGCGTGGCACACATAGTGCTCACCAACCGCAACCACTCGCGCGCGGCCAACCGAGTGCGCGAGCGTACCGGCGCGCAGGTATTGATGCATCCGGCCGATGCGGGTCATGCCCGGGAGCAGGGGACGCAGATCGATGGAGATCTGGCGGTGAATCAGCGCATTGGGCCGTTCCAGGTACTCGATGCCTCCGGCAAATCACCAGGTGAGGTGGCACTCTTTTGGCCGGAGCGCAGTCTGCTGCTGGTCGGTGATGCAATCATCAGCGACCCGCCGGGCAAGTGCCGGCTGTTACCTGAGGCGAAGCTCGATGATCCGGCCGCGCTGCGCGCGAGCGTGAAGCGTCTTTATGAGACGGTCGATTTCGATAGCCTACTGGTCGGTGACGGCGAGCCGATTCTGACGGGCGCCAAGGCCCGCGTGGGCTACTTGGTGGTGAGCTTTTCGGGTACTAGGTGATCAACCTTTGCCGGCAAGTGCCTTGAGCTCGTAGAGCAGCTCCAGTGCCTGGCGTGGCGTGAGCTGATCGGGATCGAGCTCGCGCAGACGGTCGAGTGCCGGTACCTTGGGCGATGACTCGAACAGGGGTAACTGGCCCAGTGGAGCAGGGGATTGCGCCTGCGCCGTCACTTCCAGCTGCCGCAGCTTGCGCCGCGCTGCGGCGATGACCTGCTGTGGGATTCCGGCCAGCGCGGCCACCTGCAGGCCGTAGCTCTGATTGGCGGGACCTTCCTTCAATGCATGCAGGAAAACGATGCCCGTACCGTGTTCCACAGCATCGAGATGGACGTTACGCGCGTTGGCGTAGCGCTCGGGCAGCGTAGTCAGCTCGAAGTAATGGGTGGCAAACAAGGTGAAGGCATGGAGCCGCGCGGCGAGCTCGGCGGCGCTCGCCCAGGCCAGCGCTAGGCCATCGAAAGTGCTGGTGCCGCGGCCGACCTCGTCGAGCAACACCAGACTCTCGCGCGTGGCATTGTGGAGAATGGTGGCCGTTTCGGTCATCTCCACCATAAACGTCGAGCGGCCGCCGGCCAAGTCGTCCGAGGCGCCAATGCGCGTGAAAATGCGGTCGATCGGCCCGATCACCGCCCGGCTTGCCGGCACGAAGCTGCCGATGTGCGCAAGCAGCACGATTAACGCGGTTTGCCGCATAAAGGTGGATTTGCCGCCCATGTTGGGTCCGGTGATGACTAGCATCCGGTTTGTATCATCGAGGCTCAGATCGTTGGCGACGAATGGCTCCTCCAGCACTTGCTCGACCACCGGGTGGCGCCCCCCGTCGATCCATAGTCCGGTTTGTGCAGTCAGCACGGGCCGGACATAGCCTAGCGTTTCGGCGCGCTCGGCCAGGCAGGCGAGGGTGTCCACCTCTGCCAAGGCCTCGGCGCAGCGGATCAGCGCATCGAGCCCTGTGGTCAGCTTTTCCAGTAGCTCCTCATAGAGGGCTTTCTCGCGCGATAATGCCCGTTCGCGAGCGGAGAGAACCTTGTCCTCGAACGACTTCAGCTCCGGGGTAATGTAGCGCTCCGCGCCTTTGAGCGTCTGGCGCCGGAGGTAATGATCCGGCGCCAAGTGGATTTGCCCGCGGCTGATCTCGATGTAGTAGCCGTGGACGCGGTTGTAGCGCACCTTGAGATTAGCGATCCCGGTCGCCTCGCGCTCGCGCGTCTCGAGGTCGAGCAGATACTCATCGGCGTTGCGCCAGAGCCCGCGCAGCTCATCGAGCGGCGGGTCGTAGCCCTCGGCGATGACACCACCGTCGCGAATTAGGACCGGAGGGTCGTCCGCCAGGGCGCGCCCGAGCAGAACCAGTGCCGTTGAATGATCGCCGAGCGCCGTGGCCAGCTCGGCGAGGCGTGGGGCGTCGCAGGCATCCAAAGTTGCGCGAATTTGCGGCAGCCGCCTCAAGGCCGCGCGCAACCCCGTCAGATCCCGCGGGCGTGCGGATTTCATCGCGATCCGCGCCGTGATCCGTTCCACATCGGCCATGCCTTGCAGGCGCTGGCGCAGTTCACGCAGAGACACGTTGCCCATAAGGGCTGTCAATGCCTGCTGGCGGTGGCGCAGCCGCTCATGGTCCCGCAGGGGCCGATTGATCCAGCGCCGCAGTAGGCGGCTGCCCATGCCGGTGACGGTGCTATCGAGCACCCAAGCGAGCGTGTGCTCGGAGCTACCGGAGAGCGTGTATTCCAGCTCCAGATTGCGCCGGCTCGCCGCATCGAGGATGACACTTTCATCACGCGCCTCGACCCGAAAACCGCGGATATGCGGAAGTGCGGCGCGCTGGGTATCGCTGACATACTGCAGCAGGCAGCCGGCCGCACCAACCGCAAGCGCAAGGTCCGCTACGCCGAAGCCGTGCAGATCCTGAGTGCCGAATTGGCGGGTGAGCAGGCGCTGCGCGGTGTCGGTATCGAAATGCCATGAGGGGCAATGCGTTAGCCCCGGGTGCTGCGCAATCGGCGCCGGTGCGGCAACGTCTTCTTCGAGCAGAAGCTCCGCCGGGCGCAGCCGCTCGAGCTCGGCCTGCAGGTCATCGGCGCTGGCCACCTCGCTTACGGTAAACCGGCCACTGGCAAGTTCCAGGGCGGCAATGCCAAAGCACCCGGCGTTGCTTTTTACGGCCGCCAGCAAAGTACTCTGGCGCTCGTCGAGCAAAGCCTCATCGGTGAGCGTGCCTGGGGTGACGATGCGCATGACGCGGCGTTCCACGGGGCCTTTTGCCGTCGCCGGGTCACCGATTTGTTCACAGATCGCCACTGACTCCCCGCGGCGCACCAGCTTGCCGAGGTAGGCTTCATAAGCGTGAGCCGGGACTCCGGCCATCGGGATCGGTTCACCAGCCGATTCGCCGCGGCTGGTCAGAGTGATGTCCAATAGCTTTGCTGCCCGCCGGGCATCGTCGAAGAAGAGCTCGTAGAAATCACCCATGCGGTAGAACAGCAGAACGTCTGGATGTTGCGCCTTGATGCGCAGGTATTGCTGCATCATGGGAGTGTGCGGGCGGGGTTCCGCGGCGGCGGTGCTCATCGTTCTCCGTCTGGTGTTGTTCATCGTGGCGCGGTAGCAGCACAAGAGTATAGCGGCGCGTCGGTGTAAGATGAAAACAGCTGCGGGGCGATCGCCGCCGCCGGACAACGGGGGTGTATCATCGGTGTCTTAGCGTCTATGGAACCTGCATGGCGCTGAGAAAAGGGCGATAATGGATCATGCATCCAGCAACGTACTCCGGAGGCGACGCATGGGGTTGCCACTTCGCGATCATAACTATCATACCTATGGCGATTATCTCACCTGGACCGAGGACAATCGCTATGAGCTCATCGACGGTACCGCCTATCTCATGGTGCCGGCACCGAGCCTTGATCACCAGGAGATCGCCGGCGAGATCTTTCGTCAGGCGGCCAACGCCCTCAGAGAAGGACCGTGTCGGCCGTTTATCGCACCCGTGGACGTGCGTCTGCCCAAGGGCAACGAGGCGGACGAGCGTATCGAAACCGTGTTGCAGCCGGACGTGCTTGTGGTCTGCGATCCGGCCAAGCTCGACCGCCGTGGCGTGCGCGGGGCTCCGGACTGGGTGGTGGAGGTGCTCTCGCCGGCGACGGCCGGACACGACCAAATCCATAAGCGCCGGGTCTATGAGCATCACGGTGTTGCCGAGTACTGGCTCATTCATCCCAATGATCGTGTGGTGACCATCTACCGCTTGGTCAACGGCGAATACGGTAAACCGGACGTGCAGGCGCTCGCTGGCGAGACCAGTGTCGGAGTGCTGCCCGGCCTGAGCATCGCATGGAACGAGCTGACCGCGCGCTTGTCACGGCCGTCGCTCTGAATCCGACATCATCCGTGAGCCACGAGACCTGCCGCAAGTTCCAGAACAGCCTATCGGAAGTCACGCTCTAGCAGCGGCGCTAAGCGACCTGAAGGAGGCTCACATGTCGAATCCGGACATCCAGGCGCGCGCCAGCGGCGCGTTGATGGGTGCCCTCATTGGCGAGGCGCTTGCCGTCGGACCGCATTGGTACTACGACCTTGACGCGCTCCGCGCCGACTACGGTTCATGGATTAGCGGTTACACCGAGCCGAAGCCAGGCCGCTATCATGCCGGCCTGAAGGCCGGTGAATCATCCCAGGCCGGCTTGTTGCTGGAACTGACCATGCGCTCGCTGAGGGAGCGGGGTGGCTACGACGAGGCCGATTTCTGCCGGCGGCTGGATGAGAATTTCTTCCCCCAGATCGACGGCACCCCAAACAGCGGACCGGGCGGTTATACCAGCCAGTCGATGCGCCACACCTGGCGGCTGAGAGTGCGCGAGGGTCAGCCCTGGGAACAGGTAGGCGGCTATGCCGACACCACTGAAGCGGCCGAGCGCGCACTGGCCATTGCCGTACGTTACGCACGTAAGCCGGCGAAACTAGCCAAGCTCGTCAGTGACAACACGGTGCTCACGCAAATCGATCCCACCGTCGGCGCAATGACCACAGCCTACTGCGCCGCGCTCGGTCTACTCGTGCAGGGTGAGCCATTCGACAAAGATATCTCCGGCAAACTCATGGCGCTTGTGCGCTCGGGCGAGCTTCCGTTCCATACCGTGACAGCTGAGGGCGAGTCGTTCGTGCCCAACGGTGCGGAGCAAGCGCGTCGCGCTGGGCAGTTCGCTTCCCCCGACGCGCTGCTGGGCATGGGCAGCATTGCCCGCGCCGCGGCGGACCCGGACGTGCGCATCGACCCGGCGTGGAAAGTGTCTCTGGTGTATGGCATGCCGTGCAGCGTCTATCACCAGTTCCCGGCCGTGTATTATCTCGCTGCGCGCTTCGCGGGGGATTTTGAGACTGCTGTGCTCAACGCTGTCAACGGCGGCGGCCAGAATCAGGCGCGGGCCATGCTCACGGGCGCCCTAGTCGGCGCGATGGTGGGTATCGCGGGTATTCCAAAGCGCCTCGTCGACGGCCTCGACCGTGCGCAGGAGCGGTTGCAGCTAGCGGGCGCCATCGCCGCCAATGTGTAAATTTCCGAGGGGGTGAGGCACCCAGTAGGCGAGATGCGAGCCGGACTGCCGTTTGATGTGCCAGCCGATGTGCAATAGGGCTGCCAGAACTCGCTTGGCTCGGGTCGCAGGCTAGTGGCTCATGCAGCGGCCAATGAGATGCTGAAGGGAATCGGCTGACTCTCACCACTCTCCAAGCGCTCGGCCAGAACCCGCAAAGCCAAGATCTCCGCTTTGGCCATCGCGTCTTGCGCTGTGGCGCCGTAGGCCAGTACACCCGGCAACTCTGGGACTTCGGCCAACCATCGCCCATCCTGTTCCTGCTCGTATTCAATGCTGAGATTCATAATGCTGCCGGTCTCAATCTGCCCGAGCCCCTATTCTACTTTCGGATTTACGGAAATCCTACGCTTGCGATAAGGCGCAGCGTGCGCTCGGCTGCAGCGCCATGTTGGGCCACGCGCGCTATTCTTGAACCTCTCGCTCCAGCGCCTGCTGCACCCACTGGTTCAGGCTCACACCAGCGGCGCTGGCAGCCTCCGTGATCTGCGCGTGCAAACGTGCCGGCACCCGCACCACGAACTTGCCAGAAAAGTTCTTATAAGGCTCAATACCCCGCTCCTGACACACCGCCAGGAACGTCTTTAGCGAGCGCGAGCCCTCCTGAGACAACGCCTCCACACTATCCGCGTAGAAGTCCGCGCCGCCGTTGAGGCCGGTAAATTCCCCCCGGAATTGGTTCAAGTCCGGATTGAAGCTGATAACGGCCGTGTGGCCGTCAATAGTCATAGTGTTGTTCATGGAGTGACTCCGTGTGATTGCAGCCACTTGCGTACGCTCACTACGGCGCCCTTATCGGTGATCCGTTCCGGGTGTGGGCGATGGAACACCTGTACTTCTTCGAACAGAATCACTGCTACGCGGGAGCCTTCCCGCTCCTCTATTTCCGCGCCCAATCCCTGCAAGAGCGATTCGATGTCCCGCCACTGGATATTGGCAGGTGTGGGATGCGTAAAGAGGGCCGCAAGAGTCTTGGTATGCTTGCGTTTCACGAAGGGATAGTATCATCAGAAGATACTATCGACAAGGATTAAAGAGCCTCCTCCTTACAGCCCAACGATTAAGCTCAGCCGCGCGGGAACCGAGCGAGAGTGAATATATAGGGGTCTGACCCCTGTTATGCGGTGTTATGCGGCGTAGCCGTGGCGCGCCTTGACGCGCGCCAGCTCTGTCTCCAGCGCCTGGTGGTAGGGCGTCCACGCAGCGTGCGATCGGCGGCAGCGCCGGGTTGGAGAAGCCGCTTCGCGCAGTAGAGTAGCGGCGTCGGGTGAATTTCAGAATGCGAAAGTATAAAGGAGTCTGACCCCTTTTATTCACATGAGACAGTGGGCTGCTGCGGCAGGCCATTGGTCAGCCGGAAGCCGAAAGCCTTTTCGTGTGTTCATCGATGGCGCTGATAGCCGCGTGAATTGATGCCACCTCGGACTCTTCGAAGTAC
Organism: Nitrococcus sp.; assembly: GCA_030452365.1. Taxonomy (GTDB): domain Bacteria; phylum Pseudomonadota; class Gammaproteobacteria; order Nitrococcales; family Nitrococcaceae; genus Nitrococcus. The sequence continues at coordinate 696 of JAKDMK010000010.1, read as the reverse complement.
GCTTCCCCGCACTGTGAACATACCCAAGCAGGCACGTAATCCAACAGCAGATGGTAGCCGTTCCGGTCCACATGAAATGGCGCAACGCCCCTTCTCATCTCGCCGCTGCAATGAATACACTTCATGCCTCAAGTCCTGGTTCTGAAATCGTCACGCCATTCCTGTGAGGATGGGACGTAAGCTGTGATTATAGTCAAGAAATCGTCCTTCGGAGAGCATACTACATGAATCGGTCGTCCACCTTCACCGCTCCCCAGCATCAGACAGCTATGGCCGCGCACATCTTCCGGGTAATCCTCGATTAACTCGCCTGAAGTAACGGTTTCCCGAACCTCAGACACGGAAATCACCCGGTCTGGCCGAGCCATCTGTCGGATCGCATGCGGCAGGTACAGTATCTTCTGGCCCGCCGCTTCGCGCACTCGGTCCCGAATCTGGAGATCTTGCTCTGTCACTCGCCGCCTGCCCTCAACGTCAAAGCCGCCGCTGAACGACCAAGCTCATGGCCTCCGTCTGCCGCGCCTGATCGGATGAAGCCGCTTCGCGGAGGAGGGTAGCGGCGTCTCGTGAACTTCAGAATGCGAAAGTATACGAAAGTATAAAGGAGTCTGACCCGTTTTATTCCGCGCTCGAATTGGGCGGCCTTGCCAGGCCGCTGCTGTCCCCTATTGTCCTTGCTCCTGGTCTTATAATACG
>JAKDMK010000073.1 GCA_030452365.1 Nitrococcus sp. | reverse complement strand
AGCAGGCAGCGGCGCGGATGACCGCGAGTTGGCCGGGTCCGGTGACCTGGGTATTGCCGGCCGCTGCCGAGGTGCCCGCTTGGTTGACCGGTAATCGCGAGACCATCGCGGTGCGAGTGACGGCACACCCCATAGCCGCTGCCCTCTGCCGGGCCTTCGGTGGTGCTCTTGTATCGACCAGCGCCAATCGATCCGGCAGCGTGCCGGCACGTACGGCGCTGCGCACGCGGTTATTGTTTGGCCCTCGACTGGACGCGGTCGTGCCGGGTAGGGTCGGGGCGCTCGATCGCCCCACCCGTATTATCGATGTGCGCTCGGGAGCGGTGCTGCGCGAGTGAGATCGAGATCGCGATGGGTCGAGGCAATCGATCAACCAGCTCGGTGGGCGGATGAGGCATTGTTGGATCATCTACTCTTTCAACCTCGGCAAACGCACGTCGCTTCGTTGCAGCCCTAACGACGGCCGGGTATGGTTAACCAGCCGGCTATGGTTAACCAACCGAGAGCAGAAAAGCCGCGCATGGACAAGCCCAACCCCGAAGCGGTCAAAACCTATTTGCTGAACCTGCAGGAGCGAATCTGCCAGGCGATCAGTGCCGAGGAGGAAGGCAAATGCTTCCACGAGGACCTGTGGCGTCGCGAGGCAGGAGGCGGTGGTCGCAGCCGCGTGCTTATTGAGGGTGCCACGTTCGAGCAGGCCGGCATCAACTTCTCCCATGTCTATGGTAGCGCGCTGCCGGAAACCGCCAGTGCGCGCCGCCCGGATCTGGCCGGCCGGTGCTATCAGGCCATGGGCGTCTCCCTAGTCATCCATCCGCGCAATCCGTTCGTCCCTGTTTCCCACGCCAACGTACGCTTTTTCCTCGCCGAGAAACCCAGTGAAGCGCCCGCGTGGTGGTTCGGTGGCGGCTTCGATTTGACCCCTTGCTATGGTTACGACGAAGACGTGCGGCACTGGCATGAGAGCGCCAAGTCTGCTTGCGATCCATACGGCACATTGCTCTATCCCCGCTTCAAGGCTTGGTGCGATGAATATTTCTATCTGCCGCATCGTGGCGAACCGCGGGGAGTGGGAGGATTATTCTTTGACGATTTCACAGGCGAGGGGTTCGGCCACGCGTTTGGTTTTATGCGCTCCGTCGGCGATCGATTCCTCGATGCCTACCTGCCTCTCGTCAGGCGTCGTAAAAACACCGACTACGGCGAGCGCGAACGCCGCTTTCAACTTTATCGGCGGGGCCGATACGTGGAATTCAACCTGCTCTTCGACCGCGGCACACGTTTCGGTATCCACTCCAGCGGGCGCGCCGATTCCATCCTCATGTCGCTGCCACCGCTCGCACGCTGGGAGTATGGCTGGCAGCCGGAACCCGGCTCGAAGGAAGCGGAGCTCTACACGCGCTACCTACACGCACGCGATTGGCTGACCGAGCTGGCGGTGGAGGGTTAGGCCGATTGTCTGCGTAAGCAAGAATCGGCTTACTTATCTGGAATCGGCTGCTGGTGAGGAGAAGCCCTCGTCGCGGTAGCTGACACCAGGGCAGGCTCACTCGCCGTTTCGGTACTTGGCATTCGCCGCCGCCACGCCGGCACCGCAATCCAGGCGCAATCCTTGGTCCAGCAAACAGCGCTCCAGTGCGGCGAGAAAGAGCAGTACATTGCGTGCCGTGCTCGCCTCACCCATCAGCCCGATGCGCAACGTCCTGCCTTTCACCGGCCCGAGACCGCCGCCAATCTCGATACCATAATCATTCAGCAGTTGCGAGCGCAGCGCGACATCATCGATGCCTTTGGGTACCCACACGGAGTTGAGCATGGGCAGTTGGAGCCCTTCCGCCACCGAGTATTCGATCCCAAGCGCCTTCAGCCCGGCTTTGAGTGCCTCATGATTGCGCCTATGGCGCGAGAAACGGTGCTCCAGGCCTTCTTCCAGTACCAGACGCAACGCCTCATGTAAGCCGTAGTTGCTATTGATTGGAGCGGTATGATGATAGGCGCGCGATTCGCCCCAGTAATTGCGCACCATTGTCATGTCCAGATACCAACTGGCAATCTTCGACTGGCGCCGATCGATGGCCTCGACCGCTCGTTGACTGAACGTAACCGGCGCCAATCCGGGAGGGCAGCTCAAGCACTTCTGCGTCCCACTGTACACGGCATCCAGCCCCCAGCCATCAACCTCCACCGGCGCGCCGGCGAGCGAGGTGACGCAATCCACCAGCAACAGCGCATCGCCGGCATGGACGACTTCGGCGATCTCCTGCAGTGGCTGCCAGGCTCCGGTCGAGGTTTCCGCGTGTACGATACCCACCACTTTCGGGTGCAGGCGCCGTACCGCTTCGGCGATCTCTTCGGCGCCAAAGACTTCGCCATAGTCCCGCTCAAGGGTGCTCACCTGCGCGCCGGCGCGGGCGGCGACATCGCTCATCCGGCCTCCGAACACCCCGTTGACGCAGACGAGCATCCGGTCACCCGGTTCGATCAGGTTGACGACACAGGCTTCCATGCCTAAGCTGCCCGTGCCGCTGACCGCCAGCGTTAATGCGTTGGAGGTCTGGAAGACCGCGCGCAGCATTGTTTGCAACTCGTCCATAATCTGCAGGAAATAAGGATCCAGATGCCCGACCGTTGGGCGTGCGAGCGCTGCCAACACACGTGGGTGGGTATCACTGGGACCCGGGCCCATCAGAATGCGCTGAGGACTGTTGATTGGAGCAGGGATTGAATACGACATCGAATCTCTCGTTATTGGTAGGGGTATATGGGTTGAGGCGTTGCGCTGCTGCTACCGACATTCAAGGCTGGGCATCCACTTTGTGCACTACCTTGACGCGGGCAATCCGCCGCTTGCCGATTTTATAGATGTGCGCGCTGCCCGGGGCGACACAGAGGGCGCGATCCTCAATGCACTCACCGTCGATGTGCACGGCACGCTGTTTCAAAAGACGCATGGCCTCGGAGGTACTCGCGACCAGCCCGGCTTCCTTTAGCAGATTCCCGATCAGCATTCCATCGCTGGGCGCTGCCACCATGATCTCCTGGAGCTCTGTCGGCGTAGACCCTCGCCGAAACCGGGCTATGAACTCCTCGCGCGCGCACGCCGCGGCCTGACGATCATGAAACTGCTCCACGACCTCTTCCGCCAAGGAGTATTTTACATCCCGCGGGTTTTGCCCTTGCCGAACTGCTTCGCGTAGCCGCTCGATCTCGTCCAACGCTCGAAAACTGAGCAGCTCCATATAGCGCCACATGAGCTCATCGGATATGGACATGAGCTTGCCGAACATCTCATCCGGCGACTCGCGAATACCGACATAGTTATCCAAGGACTTGGACATCTTCTGTACCCCGTCTAATCCCTCGAGTATGGGCATGGTCATGATGACCTGCGGCACTTGCCCGTAAGCCTTCTGCAGCTCTCGGCCGACCAAAAGGTTGAATTTTTGATCGGTACCACCGAGCTCAACATCAGCCTTTAGTGCCACCGAATCATAGCCTTGGACCAAGGGATAGAGGAACTCATGGATTGCAATCGCCTGATTAGCCATATACCTCTGATGAAAATCGTCCCGCTCGAGCATCCGGGCCACCGTGTACTTGGCGGCAAGCTGAACTAAATCCGCGGCCGATAGCTTATCCATCCAGCTGGAGTTGAAGACCACCTGCGTGAGCTCCGGGTGCAGGATCTTGAAAATCTGCTCTTCATAGGTGCGCGCATTGTGCAGGATCTCATCGCGCGTCAGCGCCCTGCGGGTGGCATTCTTGCCGCTCGGATCACCGATCATGCCGGTAAAATCACCGATCAAAAACAACACTTCATGCCCAAGATCCTGAAATTGACGAAGCTTATGGATTAATACGGTATGGCCGAGATGCAGATCCGGCGCCGTTGGATCGAACCCAGCCTTGACCCTTAGCGGACGACTAAGCGCTAAGCGCTCTTCGAGCCCCCCGGCAGGGAGAATATCCACCGCACCGCACCGCACCCTGCGCAATGCCTCTTCGCCAACCCTCATCTGTTTACTCCAGCGCGCGATCGGCTGCCGATCCGCACTCCAGGCAAATAACAGGATATCCCTTGATCACCATCAGAAATTTTACCGGAAACGAGAACCATGAGGCAGCAGTTTGCGAACCGGCCCCTAATCTATTCCAATGGCCCAGGGCCTGTGCGCATCCGACTTCATCGGGGGTGTATGTCAACGGGCGTTTAACATAGCATCCTAATGCCGCGCATTGACCAACACCGAGCATTGCGACTAAGGTTTGCTGGCGAAAACCAGGAACAAAGAGCATGGCTTTCAAATCACAAATTTCCTGTTTGGACTTCAAGCCGAAACTGAACAAGCGGCAGCCTACTCGATCCTTGCGCTGGCATTGGATCGTTCTGGGGATATCCGCCTTTACTTCTTTGGCGCTACTGCTCTCAGCCAAGGACAAGGCCGAAGCCATGCCAGAGCGCAACGCGCTGCAGCAGCTTCCGCAACAGACGCCGGATCTGGTGGCGGCAATCCGCACCTTAGAGCTGCCAATTCCGAAGCTCTACCAAACATTGCCTATGATCGCCCCTGAATCGCCTGCAGACCGCTCCGCCGCCAAGGCGACACCCAATTCGCCGGCGGTCGGCCCCTCGCGTTTCTCTGCGGCAAGCAAGCAAGCCTCTGAACAACTGGAGATGACGCTGAGCGGCACCGATGCGAACTGGGATGTGGTTACCGTCGAGCCGGGCGATTCTTTGGCGACAATTTTCAAACGCCAAGGATTGAGCTCCAAGGACGTCTTCGATGTGGTTCACGCAAACGATGAAGTCACGCAAGTCCTGACGCGGCTCTTTCCGGGGGATAAGATCTGGTTGCGGATGAACGGCGACGGCACGCTGCTCGCGCTGCGCCGAACGCTCGATGAAACCACGACACTAATGATAGCGCGACAAGGCGTGGCTGACGCGGTTTTTCACGCCACACTGACCGAGCAGCCGCTCGATCGGCGTGTCGCGCATACGAGTTTTGTAATCCATGAGTCACTCTACCAAGCCGCAATGAAGGCGGGGCTGGACGAGAAACTGATCATGGAGTTGTCCGGAATCTTCGCCTGGGACATCGATTTCGCCCACGATCTTCGCGAAGGTGACTCCTTTGCCTTGGTCTATCGGCAGTACTACAACGATGGTAAGAAGATCCGCAACGGCGAGATCCTCGCCGCGGAGTTCATCAATCACGGCAAGCACTACCGCGCGGTGCGCTACATGGATCCCAGCGGTCGGACCGGCTATTACACGCCGCAGGGCAAGAGCATGCGCAAGGCGTTTTTGCGTACACCGGTGGATTTCCGGCGCATCAGCTCTCATTTTAGCAAATCGAGGTGCCACCCTATCCTCCATGTCTGCCGACCGCACGAAGGCACCGATTTCGCGGCAGCCGCGGGAACTCCGATCCAGGCCGCTGGAGATGGCGTAGTGGAACTCGCTGGTCGCAAGGGTGGCTACGGCAATACCGTTATTCTGCAACACGGCCATGGCTACACCACGCTCTATGGGCATATGAAGCGCATCCGCAAGGGCATTCACGCCGGGGTGCGGGTTACGCAGGGGCAGATTATCGGTTATGTGGGCGAATCCGGCCTGGCCACTGGCCCTCACCTCCACTACGAATTCCGCGTCGCCGGCGAGCCGCGAGATGTACTGAAGGTCAAGCTGCCTGATGCCGAGCCTATCGATGAGCGTTACCTCGCCGACTTCAAAGCCACGGCCCTGCCTCGGCTGGCGCAGCTGGCAGTGATCACGCGCACTGAGCTGGCCCGCAACGAGGAGAGGTAATCAGCCACCGGATGAGCAAGCTTTACATCGGGCTGATATCCGGCACCAGTATGGATGCCGTGGATGCGGCACTGGTGGCGTTCGACCCACCGCAGCGAGCGCAAACCTTGGCCGTATCCTCCGCTCCCTTGCCAGAATCGTTGATCACCCTATTGCGCGCAATCGGCCCGCAAACCCCGCTAGCTTGCATTGCGCGCGCCGATGCCGCGGTAGCGGATGCCTTCGCCAGCGCTACGCATGAGCTCCTCGCTACCAGTGGCCACCGCCGTGAGCAAATCCGAGCGATCGGCAGTCATGGTCAGACCGTATGGCATGCCGCCGACGGCTCCCCGTCGCTAAGCGTTCAGATCGGTGACCCGAATCGCCTAGCCGAAAGGACGGGGATTACAGTGGTGGCCGACTTCCGTCGCCGTGACATGGCAGCCGGCGGCCAAGGCGCGCCTCTTGCCAGTAGCCTGCATGCCGAGCTCTTCCGCCGGCAAGATACGGACACAATCGTGCTCAACCTGGGTGGGATCGCCAATATTACACTGCTGCCTCGGAACCCGGCGGCGGACATTACCGGCTTCGATTGCGGACCGGCAAACACGCTGATGGATGCCTGGTGCCGGCGCCATCGCAATAGCAACTTCGATGCCGGCGGCGCATGGGCCGCGGATTGCATCCTGCATCACACACTGCTCGAACGGCTGACCAGCGATGCGTTTTTCCAACGCCCCGCACCGAAGAGCACCGGTCCCGAGTATTTCAACCTGGATTGGCTCGCCACACGGGCTGGCAACGCCCTTGCTGAGGTGAGTCCAGGCGATGTACAGACGACCTTAGCAGAGCTCACCGCACTGACGGCGGCCCGAGCGATTCGTAAGAGCCTAGCCGATCCGGCCGAGGTGTTGGTCTGTGGAGGCGGCGCGCATAATCGCTACCTGTTGGCCCGACTAGCGGCCAATCTGCCTGAATACCGCCTGCGCTCGACCGCTGAGCTCGGGATGGATCCGGATTTCGTCGAAGCCATAGCGTTCGCCTGGCTCGCGCGATGCCGCATCTACAATATGGCCGGCAATGTTCCCACTGTCACCGGGGCTCGGCGAAGCGTAGTGCTTGGTGGGATATACGCGGCAAGCCTATAACGCCCGGAGCGGACGAGCCGCCACCTCCGTATTCACGTAGATTTCGGTGGCGGCCATGCTAAAAATCACTAGGCGCTAAAGGAGGACCCACAGCCGCAGGTCGTGGTGGCATTCGGGTTGCGGATCACGAACTGAGCGCCTTCAAGGTTCTCGACGAAATCAATCTCCGCTCCGGTGAGATATTGAATGCTCATCGGATCAACGACCATCGTGACGCCATCCTTCTCGATGATGGTATCGCCTTCCTCGTCGCTCTCATCAAACATGAAGCCGTACTCGAACCCAGAGCAACCTCCCCCGGTTATGTATACCCGGAGCTTGAGATTGTCCTTCTGCTCTTTGTGAATCAGCTCACGAACCTTCTCAACAGCGCTGTCGGTAAAGACAAGCGGAGCGAAATCCTGTACTGCAACTTCGGTCATGGGGATCACCTCCCGTAGCAACCCGTCATGCAATAAAAACATTGTCCTGGTTGTAAGGGGCTTAGTCAATACGGCAATGCGCCGGGTATATCAATCAAGGCAACGCGGCGATATCGGCTAGGCCGGCCCGTTCCTCAAGGCCAAACATCAGATTCATGTTCTGTATCGCCTGGCCTGCCGCGCCCTTGACGAGATTATCCTCTACCACCAATACAACGACCCTATCGGGGCTTGGACGATGGACGGCCATACGACAGACATTCACGCCTCGCACCGTACGCGTCTCTGGATGGCTGCCCGGCGGCATTACGTTCACAAACGCCTCATCTTGGAACCGCCGCTCATAGAGCGCCTGCAAGTCGGTCTCAAAATCCAAAAGCCGACCATACAGCGTAGCATGAATACCACGGATGATGGGAATAAGGTGTGGAACGAACGTCAACCCAACCGGTCTTCCCGCTGCCTGCTCCAGTCCCTGGACGATCTCCGGAAGATGCCGATGGCCGCTGGCGCCATAAGCACGAAAGCTCTCAGCCACCTCGGCAAGCATCGTACTCTCTCTGGGCTGGCGCCCGGCACCACTTACCCCTGATTTGGCATCCGCCACCAAATGCTCAAGATCCACCAGACCATGCTCCACGAGGGGCAAGAAGCCAAGCAGCACGGCGGTAGGATAGCAGCCTGGATTGGCAACCAATCGCGCTGAGCGGATCGCTTTTCGGTTGACCTCCGGCAACCCGTAGACCGCCTCCTCCACCCACTCGGGGCAGGCGTGCTCTAGCCCATACCACTGCGACCAAACGCTGGTATCCTTGATACGGAAATCAGCGCTAAGGTCGATTACCCGTATTCCGGCGGCAAGAAGCTCTGGGGCCATGCGCATGGCTGTGCCGTTCGGTGTCGCAAAGAAGACGAGGTCACATTCCGCGAGATCCGCCACCCGCGGGTCACTAAAGCATAGCTTGGTTGCTCCCTGTAGATTCGGGAACCAGTCGGCCAGCGCCGCCCCCGCATGGCTGCGGGAGGTCACGGTTGCAATCTCAACGCGCGGATGTCGCAGCAGCAGACGCAGCAACTCACCACCCGTGTACCCGGTAGCGCCGACAATGCCGACCGAATTCATCGCCTCGCCTCATTTTCAGTCGCTGAACTTGGCAACGCCTGCATGATAAGTCCTGTCCGGCGCGCCAACAACGCCTCCGCCCGCAAGAGCGTTATTCCTCTGTGCATGATCGCCCATAGCGCGGGGATGAGTCCAAGCAGATCGATCGAGATGCGCCACGAAATTCCGCTGTCAACGGGAGCTTGCGGAGCGGGAGGCTACGGATGATCATCGCAATGAACAGCTCCACGCCGGGGCTAGGTACGAGAACAGA